>DNBZ01000282.1 GCA_003484585.1 Bacteroidota bacterium
CATTTATGGAAACTTTAGCACGAAAAGGAAACGGCAGTTTTATTCGGATACAAGAGGGCGAGGATTCTGAGGCTGTGCTCATAAGCAATCTCATGCGACACTCCACTAAATAGCGTCTATATTTTAGTAGTGTTAATCTTTTTTAGCCTGAAACATATTGCTAGATAGCACTTACTTTTGGCAGATATGTCTAATTACAATAAATCAATGCTAAAAGAAGGCTCTCTAGAGGGTAAGGTAATCTGGGTGACTGGTGGAGGAACTGGCCTAGGTAAGTCTATGGTAAAGTACTTCGTAGAGTTAGGAGCTCGAGTAGCCATATCTGGCAGAAGAGAAGAAAAACTGATAGAAGCAGCAGAGGAAATATCCAAACAAAATGTATTTCCAGTAGTATGCGATGTGCGAGAGAGCGGTCAAGTAGATGCAGCCTTAGCACAAATTATAGAGCATTTTGGCACCTTAAATGGATTAGTAAATAATGCAGCAGGAAATTTCATAAGTCCAACAGAAAGACTTAGCCATAGAGCATTTGATATTATAATCGACATAGTACTGAAAGGGTCTAAGAACTGCACACTAAGCTGTGGAAAGTATTGGATAGAAAATAAAATTCCAGCAAACGTACTCAACATTGTGACCACCTATGCATGGACAGGTAGCGGCTACGTAGTGCCTAGTGCCACTGCCAAAGCAGGCGTATTAGCTATGACTAGATCGCTGGCAGTAGAGTGGGCTAAGTATGGTCAAAGACACAATGCTATAGCACCGGGACCTTTCCCTACCAAGGGAGCTTGGGATAGACTTTTTCCTAAGGAAATGTCTGATAAGATAAACCTAGAAAGTAGAGTGCCGCTAAAAAGAGTCGGAGAGCATCAAGAGTTGGCTAATTTAGCTGCTTACCTTATGTCAGATTTCTCTAGTTATGTAAACGGTGAAGTAATCACAATAGACGGTGGTGAGTGGCTGCAAGGTGCAGGTCAGTTTAACCAAATGGAAGCTATAACTCCAGAAGAATGGGACCTCTTAGAAAAGGTGGTTCGGGGTAATCAGAAAAAGTCATAATATGGTCAATAACCTACTTTGTGACACAACAAAAAAAAATATAACTAACATTCGCCAACAAAATAATTCTTCTTAATGAAAAAACACTTTACGTTAAAACGCTTTCTTACTGCTACTATGGTTTTGAGTATGGTTAGCATTTCTTTAATCTCGATTACTAATACAGGTGGCCCACCAGCTGGTTATTCCAATGCTCCTTCTGAGAGTAATTGTACTACTTGTCATTCAGGTAGTCTAGTAACCTCAGGTACTAATTATAATAACATTTCACTTTCAGGAAATTTTACTGGCAGTGGATATATCCCAGATAGTACGTATACCATAGAGCTAGAATACTCTCAAACGGGGAAAACCAAGTTTGGGTATCAATTGACTTGCCTTACCAGTGCTAATGCAATGGCGGGTTCTTTTGCTGTAATCTCAGGAAACAGTAAATCCTCTATAATATCAGGATCGTTTGGTGGAGGAACAAGATCATATATGAGACAAACTTCTGCGGGTACAGCTGCTACTAGCGGAGCACAGACTTGGAGTTTTAACTGGACGGCACCTTCTAGCAATGTAGGACCAGTTAAATTTTACACAGTAGTAAACTCTACTAATTCTTCGAACACAAATGCCAGTGATGTTATTATCGCTAAGGAATTTAGCTTCTCACCTTCCACATTATTACCTGTGGCTAGTGCATCTGCTTCTAATGCTAACCCTTGTAAGGGATCTGTAGTAAATCTATCAGGAAGTGGTACCAACACACCTACATCGTATAACTGGAGTTTGGTTGGAGCCAATCCAGGTACATCCACTTCACAAAATCCATCTGTAGTATATCCAAATCAAGGAACCTATAGAGCTATACTTACGGTAACCAATGCCAAAGGAGTTTCTCAACCAGATACGGTTGTGATTTCTGTAAAACCTACGCCAACTGCTTTTATAGGTGGTGGAGCTACCCGTACTTTATGCCAAGGAGATAGCTTAGAGCTTACGTCTACTTTTGAGTCGGGTAATGTATATACCTGGAGTAATGGTAAAACAGGCAATTCTGTTTTCGTGAAGGATACAGGAGATTATACTGTGTCTGTGCAAGGATCTAACGGATGCGGTAGACTAAGTAATAGTGTAAGAGGAAATTACTACACTAAGCCAACAGCAAGCTTAACTAGTAATGCTTCTATATATAATGATAGCAGTTGTACAGATGTGACTCTCAACTTGCAGGCAAGTAGTGCAGCTTTTGATAGCTTTTTCTACTATATAGATGGGACACTTTATGCTTCTAGTGATTCGGCTACTCAAGCAGTACCATTCACAGCTACGACCGTATTTGGTCTCCAAGTTAAAAATGCTACAGGTTGTTATAGTGATATTACTAACTATACAGTAACCGCACGTAGTAGAGCAGAAGCTCCTACCATTACGTGCACGGCTACCACACCTAGCTCTATTGAGTTTTCTTTCAGCAGTGTATTTTCTCATAACGGATTTCAAATAAGTACCAATGGCTCTTCTTGGGGCACTCCAAATAGCGGAGCATCTGGAAATACGCACTTGGTTTCTGGATTACAGCCAGAAGATTCGGTTACGTTGTTTGTGCGTTCTAGGGATATAGCACCATGTGATTTTAGTTTAGTTGGACAAAAAAAGTGTTTTACCGAAGCGTGTACACAGCTAGAGCCTACAGTCACTTTCGCAGATTCTATCTGTAGAGGAGATGTATGGCGAGTAGAAGTAAATGGTCTTGCCAATGAGTTCTTTAGCCTGTCTATTGACAATGGAGCCACATTTACAGATACTATTTTTGAGTTTAATCCATTGGTGAGCAAAACATATACACTTAATGTAATAGACTCTAATAGTACAATATGTCCTGCAAACGAAATACCACTCCAGGTAGTAGTAGACAACATAAATGATATAGAACTAAAAACAGATAAGCTAGGAGCCTATTGCCCTGGGGAGACTATCATTTTCTCTGCTAATGATAGTATCGAAAACTTTGATTTTTATTACAACAATGTCTTGCAGCAGTCTGGTGCTACAAATACCTATAGCAATACAGGTGGTGCTAATGGCGACTCGGTTTTTGTAATAGTAACCAAAGGACAATGTACCGATACTTCGCTCAAAAATTATGTGCAACTAGAGATAGCTCCAGATGCTTCTTTCACCTTCGCTAGAGCACAATCTGTATATACATTCACACCTACTAATGGCACATTTAATGAGTACACGTGGGACTTTGGAGATGGCAGTGCACTTAGCACTGACGTATCGCCTACACACGACTATGCAGATGTAGAAGGCACCACAGTAAATGCTAGCTTAGAAATAGTAACGAGTAACAACTGCGTGTACGATAGTTCGCAGGCTATAGCTCTACCCGTATTTAGTAGCGTAGCAGATTTAATAGCACTGGGACTAGAGGTATATCCAAATCCAACTACGGATGTAGTATATATAAATAATGAAGGAAATAGACCAATGCAGTTAACGGTAATCTCCCTATCTGGCGAGGTGGTATTGCAAGCAGTCAACGCAACAAAGAGCCTAGATGTAAGCAAGCTAAGTGCAGGTGTATATATCTTAAAAGTAAGAATAGGAAATGAAGAAGCGAGTGTAAGACTTCTGAAAAACTAATGTAGATTTCAATACTACTAAAAAGGAGTAAGCTAGCTTACTCCTTTTTTAATGCCTTATGTTTTCACTTGAGGAGAGGTCAGCATTGTCAAAGACAATTCTGGGTGAGGTGTAATCTACTAACGTCTTTTTGTAAAAAGACGTTAGTAGATTAATGCGTTTCCATCCGTCCTTTTATCTCAGAAGTTCGCATCAAGTTTTGTAGAGAATCTACCTCATCTTGCAAGTTGAGACGCTGTGCAAGCTCGAACTCTAGACTAGGCTCTCCTGCATCTACCCATGCGGTGTACCACATAGATCCTACCATATAGATGGCTTTTTTCATACGTCGCTCTACCATATTATTCAGTGCTATGTGATATGCAGTAGAAAACTCTTTGCTATATACTTTTACTGTAGTGGTCCCTCTGGTTTCAAAGGAGTATTTTGTGTTGGGCATCAGCAGTGTGAGCTCTCGCTCCAGATCTAGCACAGAGTCCTTAGCCGCGAAACTCTCGCTCACGGCTGCCCACACCGCTTGCATAGGGTGATCTATATATTCTGCCCTGACCGTGAAATAGTCGTAGTCTGTAGCAAATATCTCTGGGAGTCTAGATTCCCAAAGCCCGTGTATTCCTTTCTGGTCGGTCATTTGACCATTGTAATTTTCTGTAGTGTGCAGCGGCACGTGAGCGTCTGCTATGTAGTGACCTAGGTCTGCACTCAGTTTTATTATTCGCTCATAGTCTCGATCTTTCATAGCATAGGTGAGCCACGACTTTACTTTCAAGATATGCCACGGCACTATACCATAGGATTGAAGCGTCTCTTCTCCAAATTTAGCTACAGCACTATCCCAATACATCGGGACAGTATCTATAGGTACTATTTGCTCATAGTGGTCTAAGTCTATATAATGTCTTGGAGCTTCTGCATCTATCGCATATCTACGTTGGTCTGCACGTACTGCTAGTTCTTGTATAGTAGAGATATTAGTCTTATAAAATCCAAACATCTCAGGAGGGAGTGTAAAACAAGCTAGGTAGTTAATTTCCTTATGAGCATAAAATCCCCACGGATTAGAGGCCAAGAAACAAACGGATAATACAAAAGCAAAGAGGTATCTCACTGGCACGAAAGTAGGGATTTAGACTCTAGTACAATACTTTCTTCTCTGCATTCACTCTCGCTCCTTATAATGATAATGTACCGTAGTCTCTTGAGCTCTTTGCTCTGGAGTTTTCCAGTAGGCATCTGGATCATCGTCTTCGTCATCATCGTCGTCTTCTATAAAGAACATCGGTTGTTGAGGTCCATGATTACGATATAGGATCCCAAAAAATATCCCTGACAAGGCTCCAGCCAAGTGACCTTCCCACGATATATTTTTGCCTATGAGCTTACCGTAGTCTGGGAATAGCCCGTAGATGAGTCCACCATATAAGAAGATAAGTACAAATGCTGCTCCGAGCATTTCTTTGTTTCTAGTAAAAAAAGCGTGAGTTACAAGGAAGAAAA
>DNBZ01000316.1 GCA_003484585.1 Bacteroidota bacterium
TATGCAATACAAAGTACTATATATTTCTTTAGGCGACTACTTTTTTCAGACCAACTCCGTTTTACGGCTTATAAATTCTATGTGAAGAAAATATGCAAGACAGAATAATAATAGTCTTTCTGATGTAGCTAAAAAATATACCTTTGCCGCTCACAAGAGAGCAATGTCAGTACTAGTAAATAAAGATTCCAAAATTATAGTTCAAGGTTTTACAGGTAGCGAGGGTACTTTCCACGCTGGTCAAATGATAGAGTATGGTACACAAGTAGTAGGAGGAGTAACTCCTGGCAAAGGTGGCCAAACGCATTTAGACAAGCCCGTGTTTAATACTGTAGAAGATGCAGTTACTAAGACTGGTGCTGATACTAGTATCATCTTTGTACCACCACCATTTGCGGCAGACGCTATCATGGAGGCAGCAGAAGCTGGTATCAAAGTAATCGTTTGTATCACTGAAGGTATTCCCGTAGCCGATATGGTAAAGGTGAAAGCATACTTAGCTAACAAGGAGAGTAGATTAATAGGTCCTAACTGCCCAGGTATCATCACTACAGATGAAGCTAAGGTAGGTATCATGCCAGGATTTATCTTCAAAAAAGGTAAAATAGGAATCGTATCTAAATCTGGTACGCTTACGTATGAAGCTGTAGACCAAGTAGTGAAAGCTGGTATGGGATGCACTACAGCTATAGGCATAGGTGGGGATCCTATCATAGGTACATCTATGAAAGAGGCTGTAGAGCTTCTGATGAATGATCCAGAGACAGAAGGAATAGTAATGATAGGTGAAATAGGTGGAGGCATGGAAGCTGAAGCTGCTCGCTATATCAAAGCACACGGCACTAAACCAGTAGTAGGATTCATAGCAGGAGAAACTGCTCCAGCTGGCCGTACAATGGGGCACGCAGGTGCTATTGTAGGTGGCGATGAAGATACTGCATCTGCTAAGAAAGCTATAATGAGAGAGTGTGGTATACACGTAGTAGACTCACCTGCTGGCATAGGAGCTAAAATGGCTGAGCTAGTATAAAAAATACTACCAAAACTTAAAACGAAATATGAACGAGGCTTGCTGTGAAAACAGTGAGCCTTTTTTTGTGCGACTCACCTTGTATTTTTTAAATATAGAGTCGGTATAATTATATTGACTCTATCTATATGGTACTAAAAAGTTGCTGACGTTTTTTTTGGAATGCATTGAGCTTTGCGTTGGTCTTGTAATTAGGTAAAATAAGTCTAGCGTCTATGCCGTGCAAATACCAGTTTTTGCCCAGAAACTGTACCTCCTTTACCTGAGCTTTGGAGCTAAAGAAAAGAAGTGATGTAATTCCTATGAGGATAAAACGCATGGCTAGATTTAAGACGCAATTTAGCGAATAAGTGTTACACTGCTAGCTCAGGAACTACACGTGGCTTTTCCTTCTGTACTCTTTCTATTATGGCTTTCAAGTGCTCTGGAGTGGTGCCACAGCATCCTCCTACTATGTTGAGGAAACCACTACTAGCAAACTCTCCTACTACCTTGCTCATACTCTCTGGAGTCTCATCGTACTCGCCAAATTCATTGGGCAATCCTGCATTGGGATGTGCAGACACTCTGCACCAAGCCTTATCGCTTAGATTTTTGATAAACGGACGCATTTGCTCCGCTCCTAATGCACAGTTTAGGCCTATGCTCAGCGGTTTAGCATGGCTCACACTATACCAAAATGCTTCTACAGTTTGGCCGCTGAGGGTTCTACCACTAGCATCTGTTATAGTGCCACTTATCATAATAGGGGTATCTATGGCTAGCTCTTCTTTTACTTCCAAAATAGCAAAAATGGCCGCCTTACAGTTGAGCGTGTCAAATACAGTCTCTATAAGAAATATGTCTACGCCTCCTTTTGCAAGTGCTGTAGTCTGCTGCTTATAGGTAGCCACTAGATCATCAAAATCTACTGCTCTGTATCCGGGATTATTTACATCTGGAGATAGAGAAGCAGTTTTATTCGTAGGGCCAATACTTCCTGCTACAAATCTGGGCTTGTCCGGATTTTTAGCTGTGTATTTGTCTGCTGCTTGTCTTGCAAGTTTGGCAGAAGCCAGGTTTAGCTCATCTACTAAAAACTCCATATGGTAGTCTGCCATACTTACCGCAGTACTATTAAAAGTATTAGTCTCTATGATATCTGCACCTACTTCCAAAAACTGTTCGTGTATCTCCGAGATTATTTCTGGCTGGGTAAGGCTCAATAAGTCATTGTTTCCTTTAAGATTATAAGCGTAATCTGCAAAGCGATCACCTCTATATTGCTCTTCGGTAAGCTTGTGTTTTTGTATCATAGTGCCCATGGCACCATCTAAAAAAAGGATACGGTCTTGTAGTAATTGCTCTATCTTATGCATTGGTTCAAAAGTACTATTTTAGGTTAAACGTGTTAACTGATTTTCCAGTACAAATCAAAACTTAATGGAATGTCAAAAGGCACGAAAGAAAGACTTTAATTGGGCAGTTGAAGCGAGGGGGGGTGTTGTTAGCCTCAAATTATAGAAAGATTCAAATAGTCGATTTTAGATTTATCCTAAGGAGGAGAAATTCTCGCGAATTCTTTTCGATACCAAGTTTATATTCTTTGAGATTACTTTTTATTACTCCCTAATTATTACAAGTTTAAAAATCTCTTACTTTTGAGCCATATGCGAATGTTTATTTCAATACTCAGGTTTAGTGTGCTACTTTCATTATTGGTGAATAGTACTTTTTCTAATGCTCAAAGTAATAAGATGAGTTGGGATAGTCTAAATATTGCTGGAGTAAAGATGCGTAGCATTGGTCCTGCTTTTATGACTGGTAGAATAGCCGATGTAGCCATAGATGCTAAGAACGAAAGCCACTACTATGTAGGTGTAGCCTCTGGCGGGGTATGGGAAACTAAGAATGCTGGCATCACATTTAAATCAATATTCGATGGGCAAAAGACCTACTCGATTGGGTGTATTACTATAGATGAAAATGAGGGTAACCTATGGGTAGGCACAGGCGAAAATGTAGGTGGAAGACACATTGGTTTTGGCGATGGAGTCTACTTGAGTAAGGACGGAGGAGCTACTTGGAAAAACATGGGGCTAAAGAAGTCAGAGCATATTTCTAAGATTGTTGTTCATCCTACTAATCCGGATATAGTATGGGTAGCCAGTCAAGGGCCACTATGGAGCAGCGGTGGTGAGCGTGGTGTATATATGACCACAGATGGCGGTCAAAAATGGAAACGCACCTTGGGCGATTCAGATTGGACGGGAGCTACAGATTTATTAATAGACCCTAATAATCCAGAAATTTTATATGCAGCTACGTGGCAGAGACATAGAACTGTGGCTTCTTATCTAGGCGGTGGTCCAGAGAGTGGAATACACAAAAGTGTAGATGGTGGCAAGACTTGGGAAAAACTAAAAACAGGATTACCCGGAGGTAATATGGGTAAAATAGGTCTAGCTATGTCGCCGCAAAATGCAAGTGTTTTGTATGCCGCCATAGAGTTAGATCTTAAAAAAGGTGGTTTCTATAAAAGTGAAAATAAGGGAGCTAGTTGGGAGAAAAAATCGGATATACTATCTGGAGGTACTGGCCCGCATTATTATCAAGAGATCTATGCTAGTCCGCATCAGTTTGACCGAGTATACTTCGCCAATAATTACTTAAAAGTAACGAATGACGGAGGTAAAACTTTTGTAGGTGTGCCCAACAAAAGAAAGCATGTAGATAATCACGTGGTTGTTTTTAGAAAGAATGACCCAGATTATTTAATGGTAGGTACAGATGGTGGTTTGTATGAAACCTTTGACCTTGCCGCAAACTGGAGACATATGAGCAATCTGCCTATCACTCAGTTCTATAAAATAGCGGTAGATGATGCTACTCCTTTTTATAACGTATACGGGGGAACGCAAGATAATAATACGCAGTCTGGCCCTAGCAGAACAGATACACGTGCAGGTATTACCAATATAGATTGGAAAGTGGTGCTAGGTGGTGATGGTCACCAACCAGCTACAGAACCGGGTAATTCTAATATAGTATATGCACAGAGCCAACAAGGTTATTTTACGAGATTAGACATGGCGTCTGGCGACAAAGTGGCCGTAAGACCGCAGCCAGCTAAGGATGAAAACTATGAAAGGTATAATTGGGATGCACCTATTCTGGTAAGTGCTCATAGTCCTAGTCGAATATATGTTGCTTCGCAAAGACTATGGAAGTCTGAGGATAGAGGGGATTCTTGGGTAGCTATTTCAGAAGATTTAACTCGAAATGAAGAACGTTTTGATTTGCCTATAATGGGTCGTAAGCAGAGTTTTGTGAATTCGTGGGATGTGTATGCTATGAGTAATTACAATACTATTACGAGTATAGCCGAAAGCCCAAAAAATCAAAAACTAATCTATGTAGGCACCGATGATGGCTTGTTTCAAATGACTGATGATGGTGGCGAAAATTGGAATACTCTGGATATAAAAAAACTAACTGGAGTTCCTGAGCGAGCATATATCAATGATATAAAAGCAGATCTCTTTGACGAGAATAAAGTCTATATGGCTATAGATAATCACAAGGCAGGAGACTACAAGCCGTATCTTTTTGTGAGTACTAATAAAGGGAAATCTTGGAAATCGATAGCGAGTAACTTGCCAGAAAATCACTACGTATGGCGAATAGTACAAGATCATAAAAAGCCAGAGTTGCTATTTGTAGGAACTGAGTTTGGTTTGTTTTTTACCCCGGATGCAGGAGAGCATTGGAAACAAATAAAAAGTGGTGTGCCCAATGTTTCATTTAGAGATTTGGCTATTCAGAGAAGAGAAGACGACCTAGTAGCTGCTAGTTTTGGTAGAAGTATTTATATACTAGACGATTACTCATTCCTGCGTGAAGTGACAGTAGAATTAATAGAGAAAGATGCCGCTATATTGCCCATGAGAGACGCTCTTTTATACTTGCCAAAGCAAAATGGACAAGGGAATAATGGCTCTTTAGGAGCTCAGCATTTTGTAGCAAAAAATCCAGAGTTTGGTGCTGTGTTCACCTACTACCTCAAAGAAAGTCAAGAGACCAAAAGTACTATAAGAACTAAGGCAGAGAAAGAGGAAAATAAGAATGGTAAGGATATAGATTTTGCAGGATGGGATGTTTTACTAAGTGAAAAAGACCAAGCAAAAATGCAGCATTGGGCGATGATAAAAGACAATAAAGGTGCCGTAGTACGAAAAGGGCAAGTGCCTTCTGGCAAGGGTTTTCATAGAGTAGCTTGGAATCTGAGAGGCGAAAATAGGATGCCCATAAATAAAGGAGCTAAAGTAGATGGCAACAAAAATGGAGGATTTTTATTAGGCCCGGGAGAGTATAGCGTTACTATTTATCAGTTATTAGATGGAGAGGTAAGTGCTGTTACGGCTAGTCAATCCTTTAATGTAAAGCAACTATACAAGAGCACTTTGCCTACTAAAAATAATAGCATCAAAGACGGGTTTTTGAGTAGATACATGGAAGTAGTAGGAAGGAAAGACTTATTTATGTACGACTATAGCCAAGCAAAGAAAAATGCAAGTTCGCTGGAGTTGGCTATCAAACGCACACCTAAATCAATAGGACTGTTAGAAAACGAAATGGCAGATCTAAGAAAAGAACTTAGAAATATGGAGTTAGTCTTGTATGGCAATCCGTTAAAAAGTGAAGTAGGAGAAAAGAATAATACGTCACTGGATGAGCGAATCTGGGCAGCAGCAGGATCACTTTGGGGCAGTGCCTACGGACCTACTGCCACAGCAGAGCAAAGTTTAGCTATAGCATCAGAAGAGTTGAGCGAGTACGAAAAGAAGATGGCCGTAATCCAACTCAAAGTACAAAGCATTTATACAGAACTAAAAACAGCAGGTGCTCCGCCGATTAAAGGCATGGAATAAGCAAAAGAATCTCACTAATTCTTACATTTGCTTCTCATATATGAATGTAGACATAGCCGTAGTAGGTGGAGGAATAGTAGGTTTAGCCACTGCATATCACCTTACGCTTAAATATCCAGATAAGAAGGTGGTAGTTTTAGAAAAGGAGAGTGAAGTAGCTCACCACCAGACGGGTAATAATAGTGGGGTGATACACTCAGGACTTTATTATAAACCAGGCAGCCTAAAAGCAAAAAACTGTATAGATGGCTACAAGATGTTACTCGCTTTTTGTGATGAGAATAATATTCCGTATGAGCTATGTGGTAAGGTAGTAGTAGCTACAGACATGTCTGAAGTAGGAAGACTGCGAGAATTATTCGATAGGGGCAGAGAGAACGGGCTAGAAGGGCTAGAGATGCTAGACCAAGCTAGGCTGAAAGAAATAGAACCACACCTAGCCGGTGTGCAAGGGATAAGAGTGCCTCAAACGGGGATAATCAACTACAAGCAAGTCTGCCAAAAACTAGTACAGAAAATAGAAGAAAATGGAGGTGAGATTCGTCTGAACACGGTAGTGAAATCTATAGAGCAGATGGATGACTATATACAGATAGTAACCAACAAAAGTTTTGTAGAATGCAAGCAGATGATAAACTGTGCGGGCTTATACTCAGATGAGGTAGCCAAAATGCACTTGGGAGATATTGATACACGTATTATCCCTTTTAGAGGTGAATACTATGAGCTTACAGCAGAAGCAGAATATCTTGTAAAACACCTGATATATCCAGTGCCAGATCCTGCTTTCCCTTTCTTAGGAGTTCATTTTACTAGAATGGTAGAAGGTGGAATAGAAGCAGGGCCTAATGCGGTTTTTGCTTTTAAGAAAGAAGGATACAAACGAACAGACTTTGATTTCAGAGATTTCTTTGGCAGCCTATTGTGGCCAGGTTTTCAGAAAGTGATGTTCAAATATTGGAAAACGGGTTTAGGCGAGATGTACCGCTCGTTTAGTAAAAAAGCATTTACCAAAGCACTACAAAAACTAATACCAGAAGTACGAGAAGAGCATCTGGTAGCTGCTCCAGCGGGAGTGCGTGCACAAGCATGCGATAGAACAGGTGGTTTGCTAGATGATTTTAAACTAGTAACAGAAAAACGTGCAATCCACGTGATCAATGCTCCTAGTCCTGCTGCTACTTCGAGCCTGAGTATAGGTAAGACGATTGCAGATATGGTGGAACTGTAGCGTATGAGAATATTAACACTCAGTATTATAGTATTAATGGCTGTAGTAAGCCGAGGTCAATCCTGGACAGAAGAAGTTCCTGTAGATAGCACATTGCCTATACAGCGACTAAGTGATTTAGATAGTTTAATAAATTTTAATGCCATAGCTTATGATACAAATGTGAAGTGTGTCGTGGTCTATACTTTTAGGGGATGTAAGCCATGTGCGGTTCTGGCTAAAGGTCTTACTAAGAAAATTGAAGAGAAAAAAATTACTGCAAATCAGGTTGTCTATGTGAATAGTCATGTAATGAATCCAGAAGCATTACGAAAGTATTTAGGGTCTGCTGAAATTCTCAGAAGGATGTAATATGCCTTGTTTGCCAATAGAAGACGTATAAGAATACTTCAATATGCAGCAAATAAGTCAGATTGTATTCTTCTGAGAACATATTTTGCCGAAAAGGCAAAATGACAAATGCACGCATTTTTACAGCATATTTCATTGCATTTTTATACTAATAACAACACTGTTTATAAAACTTAATATGTTGAAGATAAGCAATATAAGGTGCTATTTTA
>DNBZ01000025.1 GCA_003484585.1 Bacteroidota bacterium
TAAGCAATGCATCCCAAACCAATGAGCCATTGGTAGAATATATTTTAGCTTCCCCTTGCGTAAAATCTGTAATGTACAATCGTCCTGAAACTGGGTTAGGATAGATTGTTAAAGCAGAATAAAGTTGATTAATCCCTGCATTTTTCAGCACTGTAATATTGATACTGTCTGTAGACTCACAGCCATAGATATCCATGGCTGTGATAGCAATCGTGTGTGAGCCAACTCCTAAGTCTTCTCCAGTTAGACTCAACGAGCTTTGAGATGCCCCTGTACTCCAGTTATAATTGTTGTAATCTGTGCTAACGGATAGCGTAATAGAACTATCTATGGGCATTGTAATATCTTCGCCTAGGTTTATCTCTCTTGGTGTGTGAACGGCTACAAATGCCTCATCGGAAGTTAAGAAATCATTACATAAATTAGCCCAAGCAACTCTATAGCTAGTGCCACTATCTGCAGCTTGTGCATTAGACAATAAGACCTCATTGGAGGTATTGCCAATATTAGCAAATGCTGAACCATTTTGGCTCTTTTGCCATTGGGTAAACAATGTGCCGCTTCTAGCTTTTGCTTTAAGAAGCACGTCATTGTTCTCACAGATAGCTTTACCCACAGGCTGCAAGTCTACATCTATTCGGCTATCTAAGTATTGCGTCTCGTAGGGTCCTATATCTACAGTATCATCCCAGATTCTTGGATTACCATCTAAGTCATTAAAAGTAGCAAGAATGTCAGGATAAGTAGTACCTCTATAGTATCTTGATATAGGTAAAGAATAGCCTTTATTAAAGCCTACAGGTAGTTGAGCACAAGATTGTGTAATGTGAAAATCACCTGCTGCACTATCCACAAATTTCGGATACGTATCAAAACAGTCTTGGTAAGTACCGTTGAATGTAAAACCACTGTCTTCTTTCTTATTTATGGATAACTTTTCTCCTTCAAGTATACAGTTATAAAGCTCAACATTCCCATTATCAGCAAGAGTAACATTAACGTTAGTTCCATTAAATGACCTATTACCATAGAAAATAGAATTATATACCTTAGTTATATTGGCAGAAGAAAATATAGCACTACTATAAGACTTTGAAGGAACAAAGGGAGTGCAGAATGGGACAAAGCATTATTTACAAATAAGCAATTAGTAACTATACCGTTTCTAGAAGTTGCGATAGACCCATTACACTGATTGAATATACATCCAGAAATGAAATATTCTGAACCGCTTGATATGATTATTCCTCCAGCTTTATCAAATAGACAGTCTTTTACAATGGGTAATGAAGCAACTTCATTTGCAACTAAATCTGCATTATTTACTCCATCAAATACTGAGTTTTTGAAAATACAATTTTCAATTAACCCTTGAGAGCAATTTCTAAAAAAACGTATGTTCTTACTTGAGGCACAATCACCATAAGATTTATCAAACACACAAGAGTCTAGCTTTCCTCTCCAGTCGTAAATCCTCATCAGATCACAGCCATTATTATAAAAGCTACACTTTTTTGCAGAAGCTCCATTCGTTAATTCCAGCGATAGTAAATCATTATTTTCAAAATAACAGTTACTGATATTAGGAACACTGTCATTGAGGGCTCTTGCAATTGTTACTCCATATAAATTATTGAGAATCTCACAGTTTTCGATGTTAATATTACCGCCGTCCGTTACAATGGCAGCAACAGCAATGGAAGGAAAGTCATACTTACCATACCTTATATTTTCTCTGAATTTTGAATTGTTTATATGAATGTCACTAGAGACTGTTCGTATTCCAAAACGGTGTCTAAAAAAATCGCAATTGTCAACTTGAAGAGGGGATGAAAATCTACAGCTTATGGCCGCATAATCTAGTCTTCCACTTTGTCCAGAACCATTGGTCCAATTATATGTTCTACCTACGGTATACGAAAAATTACAGTAACTAAATCTATTGGTATCTGCGGTGGGCTTGTTTAAAATTATAACACCGCCCCATCCGTTCAGTGAGTCTGTGCAGGTAAGTGTGATAGGATTAGCTACTGTACCTTCGCAGTTAATGTTTCCTCTTACTATCAGTTTAATAGTATCTGCAAAGTCGAGATAGACTCAAGCTTCTATAGTGAGCAGGCTGTCTTCGGGTATAGTAAGGTCACCCGTCACTAGGTATGGACTCCCACTTGCTAATAAAGTTCCCGAGACTTCTCCTCCGGTTAAGGTAGTCTGTGAAAACGAAATAAAACTAAACGAGATTAAAAAGAGAGTTAGAATGTGTTTCATATGTGATCTATAGTCCTCCAAAAATAACAGTTTTATAGAGAGTGCCAAACATTAAAACATCCTACAACATTCCTCTATAGGTCTTGATAAGCAAGGCACCTAAGTTTTTATGCGGTGGTATATAGTCTTGAAAACGATTGTCGGCCGCAGAACCTCGAGGAATTCAACCTAAGGAGAGAGTAAAATACATTATGCCCAATTCTTCGTCTTCACCTACACTAACTTCCTTCTCAGTATCTTACCTACATTACTCTTAGGTAACTCATCGCGGAATACTACTTTTTTAGGCACTTTGTATGCAGTCAGTTTTTCTCGGCAGAAATCGCGTATTTCTTGCTCAGTTAGGCTCTCGTCTTTCTTCACTACAAATGCCATTACGCACTCTGTGGTCTTAGGGTCTGGCTCGCTCCTCACTCCTACTTCTAGTACTCCTGGATGGCTAGAGATCACTGCCTCTACCTCACTTGGATATACATTAAAACCAGAAACGCAAACCATCTCTTTCTTGCGATCTACTATTTTGAAGAATCCATCCTCGTCCATTATTCCGATATCTCCGGTAAGGAAATAGTCCCCGTACATACTCTCTTTAGTTGCATCTGGTCTATTCCAGTAGCCTGCCATTACTTGTGGGCCTTTTATGCCTATCTCACCTCTTTCGCCAGTAGGCACTTCTTTACGCTCATCATCAAATATTTTGAGATCAGTATTGGGTATAGGCAAACCTATAGTGCCCATACGGTGTGTACCGTCTGTAGGATTAATAGTGGCAGCTGGTGATGTCTCCGAAAGTCCGTATGCTTCTAGCAGGGGTGAGCCTGTAAGTTCTTGCCATCTAGTAGCTACAGAATCTTGTACAGCCATACCGCCCCCTAGTGATATTTTAAGTTTAGAGAAATCTACGTCTTTAAAATCAGGTTGATTGAG
The DNA here is from genome assembly GCA_003484585.1 of Bacteroidota bacterium. Classification (GTDB taxonomy): domain Bacteria; phylum Bacteroidota; class Bacteroidia; order NS11-12g; family UBA9320; genus UBA9320. The sequence goes on from DNBZ01000025.1 coordinate 3,196, forward strand.
CAATCCATTGAATAATGTATTCACACCCGTGATGAGTGAGAAAGGATTTTTCTTTAGATCTTTGATAAATGCTGGCATATCACGCGGGTTGGTTATTAAAACATTCTTAGCACCATAGTTAAAGAATGTGATGCAATTAGCCGTAAGAGCAAATATGTGATATAGCGGAAGTGCTGTGATTACTACTGCCTCTCCATCTTTGAATAAGCCCGTAAGCCATCCATCTATCTGCGAGAGCTGGCCACAGATATTTCCGTGGGTAAGAATAGCTCCTTTGCTCACACCTGTAGTACCTCCAGTATATTGTAGAAACGCCATATCGGTATGCGATAAACTCACAGCGGTAGGTGCTTTACCTTTTCCTTCTGCTAATACCGTTTTTAAAGAAATAGCTTCTGGTAGACTAAATGCAGGCACCATCTTCTTCACGTATTTTACTGCTAGATTTACTATTCCACCTTTTAGTCCGCCGAGCATGTCACCTATACGAGCCACTATTACAGTTTCTATATCTGTACCTTCTTTTATCTCCTGGTAGTTAGCTGCAAAGTTTTCTAAGATCACCAAAGCCTTGGCACCACTATCCTTATATTGATGCTTCATCTCCTCAGGAGTATAGAGCGGGTTAGTATTCACAGCTACATAACCACATTTTAAAACAGCAAACATCGCTACAGGAAACTGTAGTAAGTTTGGCATTTGAATGGCTACTCTATCGCCAGGTTTTAGGTTGGTTTTGTTTTGCAAGTACCAAGCAAAGGCATCCACGTTAGCTTTCAATTGATTGAAAGTCATAGTTTTATCCATATTTTGAAAAGCAACTTGATCACCATATCTACTCACCACGTCGTCAAAGACTTTTGCTAGAGACTCATATTTATTGTTATCTACCGTGTGCGGCACATTTTCTGGATAGCTTTTAAACCAAGCGTGTTGTTCTGACATAGGTTGTAAAAATATATTTTAAAAGTGGAAAGAAAAAGAAATGGTGGAGCAAGAATTGATTTTATATTTGCCTGGTATTTGCACTCGTAGTTCAACTGGATAGAATATCGGATTTCGGCTCCGAGGGTTAGGGGTTCGAATCCTCTCGAGTGCACTAAATGTCTTTCGCTTTTGTGAAGGACATTTTTTATTAAAAGTTTGTTTCTAAGATTCGAAAAAATATGGCAACAAAAAAGCCTCTCATTTCTGAAAGGCTTTGATTGTGATCCCTTTCCGAAAGGGTCCAATTCCCTGAATTGGCTTCCTTTCGAGAATGCTCGAAAACAATTCTAAATCACAGATTTAGTTGTTTTCGGCACTGGGACTCTGTTTACTTATCCATGCCTCTACTCGTTTCCTACTTTTTAAGTTCTTTAGCTTACGCTCTCTGCTCATAGCTTCAGCTTTATTGGAATACTCTTTGTGAAACATTCTGACCCAAGGTAACTTAGACTTTGTACTTCTTACATATCCACTGTTATGTCGGTTCAAACGCTCGTTTAAATCATTACACACTCCAATATAATAAGAGTTATCCTTTTCTGATTTTAGTATATATAAATAACAAATCATGGTATACAAAAAAGCCTTCCATTTCTGAAAGGCTTTGATTGTGATCCCTCTGGGACTCGAACCTATTGAATTAAACATATGATAATGAATACTTTATGTAATTACTGAAAATGCAGGTGAAACAATTCAATTTTAGGTTACTCCCAAATCCCCTGTGGATAAAGATTCTTGTGGTATTATCATCTTACTGTTTAAGCTACTTTTTCAAAACTTGTAATTCCTTTTGCTTTAAGTTCTTCTATTATCATTACTTACGGTCTTTTTCTGCATAAAGCACAACGTCTCGTATATGAAGCGTAGCATCCCAAAGGGTGCTATGATTTCATATACAGTGTTAGGTGCTTTTTTTATAATTTTCACTTAAGTATTCTATCAAAGTAGGTATTGTATTAATTCCTTTTTCAATTAGAATTTTCACAATATCCTTTCCACTTAAAAAGATTATTGGGTGACCATCAGTTCTAACTTCCTCGTAAGCTTGTTTAGCTACAGCAGATGTAGACACCAAAACTCCAAATTGTCTATTTCGTATCCTTGAAATAAGTCTCGAAACCTCTTTAACTCCTACAGAATTTGTTTTTTTGTCTAATACTCCCGGATTATAGCACTTAGCTTCAACTGCGAACTCGGCAAAAATTGGGTCGTCATTAAGTCCGAG
>DNBZ01000209.1:0-2585 GCA_003484585.1 Bacteroidota bacterium
CAAACCAAATCCCAACTCGACATCATCCTCCAAAACCTCAACCCTAAGGACTTTATAGACAATGATCCTATTTCTATTCCGCATCGTTTTACGACTAAGGAAGACATAGAGATTGCTTCATTCTTTGCGGCTATACTGGCGTGGGGTCAGCGGAAGACCATCATCAATAATGGGAATAAGTTAATGCATTGGATGGGAGAGGAGCCACACCGATTTATCCTAGATCATTCCGATACCGAGCTCAAGCAGTTTGAGAAATTTGTGCATCGCACATTCAATTCTACTGACGTACTCTATTTTATAGAAGTACTAAGGCATTGGTATAGAGACGGTAAGTCCCTAGAAGACTATTTTGTAGGTGATACCATGAAGGATAAGATTTCTAGCTTCCATCAATCCTTTTTTGCCTATGACTTTGCACCTGATCGTACCCGAAAGCACATAGCGAATCCAGCTAAAAACTCCTCTGCCAAACGACTGAATATGTTCCTGAGATGGATGGTAAGAAACGATGGGCTAGACTTCGGTATCTGGCATTTCATAGAGCCATCAGAACTGAAGTGCCCTCTAGATGTGCACGTACAACGAGCAGCTTTTCATTTTGGACTTCTTACTCGCAAGCAGCAGGACTGGAAAGCCGTGGAGGAACTAAGTGCTAACTTACTAGAGTTAGATTCTAAAGACCCTATTAAGTACGATCTAGCTCTCTTTAAATGGAGCGAGGCTAAGATGGATTAGAATTATTAGAGAAAGAAGACAATTCTACAATGTTCTCTATCGCCTCAATATCTTAAATTTGTATTCTTATAAATGAAATTTTCATTCGTATTCTTATTCGTTTACCTCTCGCTAACCGCAAGTAGTCAGACTCTCGTTATAAATGAGGTAATGGCTTCTAATGCAGCTACAATAGCCGATGAAGATGGGGACTATACTGACTGGCTAGAATTGTACAACACAAGTAATGCGACTATAGACTTATCTCAATATTGGCTTACAGATGATAAGGATGAGCAGAAAAAATGGCATTTGCCGGCAATACAACTGTTGCCAAGCGAGCATCTATTAGTATTTTGCTCTGGAAAGGATAGACTGAGCAGAGAGTTGCATACCAATTTCAAGATAAGTGCTGCTGGAGAAAAAGTAAGAATATATAATGAATCTGGAGTAGAGTTAGACCAGATTGAATCTATTGCTGTTTTTACAGATCAAAGTTTCGGTTCCAAAATAGATGGCAGTACAGAAAGAATAATATTTGAAGTGCCTACACCTGGGTTTACAAATGGATCTGAGTCTCCTTATTTTAATGCAGTTATATTTTCACAGAAGGGTGGTATCTATAGTCAGAGTTTCAATCTTGAACTTATTGGTGATGACACCACAGAGTTATTTTACACCCTAGATGGAAGTATTCCATCTATACTGGGCATAAAATATAGCAACTCAATAGCATTAGATAAATCGCTATTAAGCACCAAGAATATAAGCGATATAGTGATGTCCCCAGATGATGTTCATCACTTGCCTGTAGGCGACTTACCACAAGTCATAGTGCTACGAGCAGCAAAGTTTTATAACGGCAAAAGAATAAGCCCAGTTAGCACTCAAACATATCTCATAAAGGAGCTCACCTTTCCTATAATAGAGTTGCCTATTGTATCTATAGCTACAGATAGCCTTTCACTTTTTAGTGAGGACACGGGGATTTTTGTTCCTGGAATTCATTTCGATGAATCTTCACCAAACTTTAGTGGCAATTACTTTCAATCTGGTCAAGAATGGGAAAGATTAATTAACGTAGAATATTTTTCTCCGCTTAGTAATGAGGGCTTCAATCAAGAATGTGGTTTAAGGATGCATGGAAGTGGTAGCAGAAAACCGCCTCAAAAGGCGATGAGACTCTATGCCAGAAGCGAATATGGCCAGTCCGATTTTGATGTAAAACTATTAAATGAAAAGCCTTTTAATAGCTTTAAGCGACTAATTCTGAAACCGTTTTACTCCTCTTGGAGTCAGAATGGATGTACCGACTATATAGCCGGTCGTATGGCTAAAAACCTAAATGTAGAGTATCTAGCGGCCGAGCCTATTTTATTATTTGTAAATGGAGAGTATTGGGGCATCTATTATCTGCAAGAAAGGTTAGACGAAAGATATCTTGAGCAAAATACAGAAGTAGGGGGAGACAGTATAGATATTATAGAAAGTTGGTATGGTCAAGTAAATGAAGGCAACAACAAAAATTTCAGTGCTTTATATGATTTTATAGAAGACAACGATTTAACAAACTCTGGGAATTATGAGCAAGTAAGTGAATGGATAGATATTAATAATTTTATAGACTATCAGATTTTTCAATCCTTTATATCAAATTATGATTGGCCAGCTAATAACATGAAGTGCTGGCGAGAAAGAAAAGAAGGAGCCAAATGGAGATGGATATTTTTTGACGCAGATGGGGCATTAGAAAATATTACCTTCAATGGGCTTGCTCATTCTACGGAGATCAATGGCACTGGCTGGCCGTCTAGTCCTAGATCCACTCTGTTTTTACGAAAATTGCTCGAAAACACTACTTTTAGTGA
>DNBZ01000209.1:2692-4376 GCA_003484585.1 Bacteroidota bacterium
AAAAAGTATGTCAGGCCTGAGGTACTTTTTAGGGGTTAGAGCTTGTTGGATGGTGCGACATGCAGAAGAAATTTTTGGTGAAAATTTCTTTGTAGATGGATGTGTATTGATTGCTGATACTACTAATTCAATTAGTATAATACCCAATCCTACAGAAGGTAAGTTTCAAATAGTTTTTAATTCTAATTACAAGGAAGATGCAGTCATCGAAGTGTTGAACACTCAAGGTCAGCTAGTCCTTAGTAGCTCGGATAGAATTAATAAGAATATAAATACGCTTAACCTGACCTTAGATGGTTTTTCGAGTGGATTATACTTTGTACGGGTAACAAGCAGTAACCAAACTTTTTCGGGTAAAGTATTACTGAAGTAAGATTTCCTATACTACAGGAGAATAATAATAAGCTTTCTAGGAAATGAAAGTGTACGCTAGACCGAAATATCCAATTTATGTTTGGAGACTAATCCTGCCAAACCATAAGCAGTGAACTTAGCTCCAGTCATCTTATTCAAACTAGGGTCTAGGTTATAGTTGCTAGCAGTCCTAAAATCAGCTTTGGATAAATTAGTCCTCTCAAAACTAGTACCATACATGTCACATCCACTAAAATCGGCACCTACTATATCTGCTTCTACAAAGTCTGAATCTCTTAGCGAGCAATCAGTAAAGTTTAGTTTTGGTAGCTTTAGTTTGTAGAAAGAAGTGTAATCCAACTGACAATTATTAAATCGCATCTCTAATAAGAAGGTATTCGCATTGGCAAAATGAATACCCATAAGCTTACACTCATTGAAAGTCACATCTTTGAAAGCGGTGTTTTTTATCTTAGCATTCGTAAGATTACAATTGGTAAATGAGCATTCTTCAAAACTAACATCACGTAAATCAAGGTCAGAAAAATCGCAATTTTGGAATACACATTGTTCGTATTCTTGCTCCAAACTAGCTTGTTCTATTTTGCGGCTATCAAGTGTCTCGTTGTGCATTATATACTTAGATTATTCAAGTTTTAAATCTCTTTTACTCAGTGCCTACTGGAGTTGCATTGGCAGTAATATCTATGCGTGCCAAAAAGCATACTATCCCAAAAGACCACTAGCTTGGGAAATGATGCTCTAAATTCAAGTGAGCTATCACTGTAAAAAGGTATGAAATAGACGAATCTGCTAACAGTTTATCATAGAAAGACCTCATAATGAGCAAAATATTTTCTCTATTTCTAAAGTCTTCCTTATGCATCTAGTTGCCTTTTATCAAAACTCCATTATCCCATTGTTCAGTTTTCCACTTGCTGCCATCGTGCTTCCAATAGTCCCAAGTACCGTGTTTTAGATCATCTATAAACTCTCCTTTACACTTACCAAAAAGATTAGTAGCCCCTAAAGTCCATTTACCGTTTTTCTTACCTGCTATATAACTTCCTTCATCTGCACCACCTTCTGAGAACTTGTGCTCCACCCATGGACCTGTTTTTAGCCCTTCCTTGAAATCTCCATAGGTTCCTAGACCATTTTGTTTGAATAGCTTATAAGCTCCGTCTAATAGTCCGTTCTTATAATTCTTAATCTCTATAGGTTGCTCAGACATAGTGAACTTGATGGACTCTCCATCTAGCTTACCCGCTTTATACGTCTCCTTTTGCATGAGTTTACCTTCTAGTGTATAAACCAGTTTTTCACCTTC
>DNBZ01000298.1 GCA_003484585.1 Bacteroidota bacterium
TCTCCATTAAGGTAGTACCAATTGTCTTTTAGTTCAATATTGGTTTCTGCTTCCTTTTGTTCAGTTTTAGACTTTTCCAGTTGAGAACAGCCCAAATTCAGTAGGGCAAAACAAAGAATGAACATTAATGCTAAATTTTGTTTCATTTATTTTTTTTTGACTGCATGTAACGGTATTGTATATGAACAGTGGCTGACAAATGCACCTACTTTTTTGACGACAATATACTTAATTAAAAGCAATAACGATTTGGATTAAAACCCAAACCGTTATTGCTTTTATACTTTGTTTTAGGTGGTTTTTAATGTAACTCCTTAAATAAAGTGTTTGCTGCAAGTTTACCTAATTCATTAGAAGCTAATGGACTTGCTCCAGTAATGAGTTTTCTATCTACACAGACAGTTTCATCTCCTTCTGTATTTACAATATTAGCTCCGAAGCTTTTTAATCTTTCACTTACACCTAAAATCATATGCCCAGGCAAATAACCAATCATCGGAGTCATTTCATCAACTGCGTCAGGGAATACCGCCATTCTGTATCCTGCATAGATAAACTTCTGACCGTCTAGTGTAGTCGTTAAAAATGATCCTGGTCCATGGCAAAGACTGATTGTAAATACATCATTTTGATGAGCCCAATTTAATACTTTAGCAACGTTTTTATCTTCTGGAATATCGATCATAGCTCCGTGGCCACCTGGCACAAAAACTGCTGCATAAGATGCTGCATCAATAATTGAAGTGTCCGTGAATTCTGCTAATTTTTTTGGACTTTCAAAACTTGATTTAAATTCATCATATATTGCTTTTACCGCTTCGTCTTTTTGAGGAAATGCCCACATTTCGAAGACTACGGGTTTCCCAGTTGGAGTAACTATCTCAAAATCAAAACCAGCGTTTTTTAGATGTAGCATTGGCAATAAAGCTTCTACAGGATGATTTCCTGTAGAAAACATTTTGCCATTTTTCATTTCCAAGTTTTTTTGTTCAGTGAAAATTACCAATATTTTGGATTTTTTTCCTTGGTATTTTTCATACGAAATAGCTTCGTAATCTGTTTTGGAAACTGTACCTAACATTATTGCAAGTTTGGATGGACTGTAAGACCCATCTAATTCTAGTTTAGGTCTGCTGGTTACGTATAACGTAATACAAGCAAGAGTAAGGAAACTTACGAACCCAATTATTATTTTTTTCTTCATGATTAGCTTAATTTATTTTTATTACTATTTTACCTTTTGCTCTACCTGTAGCTAGGTGCGTGAATGCGTCTATACTCTCAGCGAAGGGATAAATGGTATCCACTATTGGTCTTATTTTTTCATCCTCTATCATTGTTTTAATCTCAGCCAAATGAGCACCATTTGGGTGCATAAAAATGAATTTATAAGATGCGTCTTTCTCTGCACTTAGAGTAGCTAATTCTTCTGGCAATTTGTAATCCGCCATTCCAAACATAGTTGCAGTCTCCTCGTCCAAAGGACCTACCACGCTTATTACCTGACCACCCTTTCTTACTACTTCAAAAGCTTCTGCAGTATACTTTTGACCAAGTGTATCATATATTACATCTACGTCTTTTACGATAGTTTTATAATCCTCTGTCTTGTAATCTATTACTCTGTCTGCTCCTAGCTCTTTTACCCATTGTACATTTTCTGTACTTGTGGTAGTATATACATATGCTCCTTTTGCTTTGGCATACTGTATAGCTAAGCTACCTACACCACCAGATCCTGCGTGAATAAGGATTCTGTCATTTGCCTTAATATCCGCAAACTCCAAAGATTGTAATGCCGTAAGTCCTGCTAATGGTATACCTGCAGCTTCTTCAAAAGAAATATTTCCTGGCTTTTTGGATACTGCTTCGCTAGTTACCGCTACATATTCTGCGATAGTACCCATTTGCTCTTGAGGTACTCTAGAGTACACCAAGTCACCGATTTCAAAATTGCTTACATCGTCTCCTTTTTCCACTACAATACCACTGACATCATAAGCGGACGTACTTGGAAATGGAATAGGAAGTAGACCCTGCAGATTTCCTAGAATTATACTCTTGTCTATAGGGTTAATGGCAGCAGCCTTCACTTCTATCAGTATATCTGTAGCTTGTACTGCTGGTTTACTTACTTCGTTGAAGGCTAAACTATCTTTAATATCACCGTACTTTAATATTTGTAATGCTCTCATTTTTTATATCTTTTAATTATTTGATACAAAGGTATGAGAAGGGTTTCAGGTAAAAATTGACCTATGGTAAGAAACTAGTGTTTTACTTTTTCTACTCGTATACGGCTCAGGCTTTCTTGGGTGACACCTAAATAAGATGCGATGTGGTAATTATGAGTATACTGCTCTATCGCAGGGTATTGCTCTACAAATAAATCGTATCTCTCAGAAGCGGTTAGTTGTAGTTGATTTAAAATCCGCTTGTTTAAACTCACTACGTGACGCTCTAATATTTTTCGCTGAAAACGTTCAAAATCAGGGAACAGTGTAAGCATTAATTCCAAGTCTTTAGCTTTAAATTCTATAACCTTAGATTCTTTAAGACATTCTACGGTGAGTGTAGCAGATTCATCACTGTGAATGGCAATATAATCACTTATCCACCATTTTTTAATAGCAAATTGCAAGGTATGTTCTTTGCCATTTTTGTCATAACAGTAAGATCTTAGACACCCATCTGTCACAAAATAGATGTTCTTTACTCGTTGTCCTTGTCGGATTAAAATCTCTCCTTTAGCAAAGGTTTTGTTTGTGGAAATAGAATAAAGATAGTCTTCTGCTTCTTGGCTTAAACTTTGGCTACTTTTTATTTTTTCGATTAATTCTTCCAAATTTTCAATGTGTGTTTATAGTCCTAAAAAGGGTAGTATAATCGAAATTTGGCAAAACATACCCATCCGATGCTATAGCTGATAACGCTTATTTAGGCTCGTTCAAAGTTAAGTATTATTCATTTACAGATAGCTAAATTCGGATGGACTATTTTGTCCCGATAGCTATAGGAAGTCTCGGAATCCCTAGTCTCTG
>DNBZ01000129.1 GCA_003484585.1 Bacteroidota bacterium
ACTGCATGTTCTGTAAGGTTATCTCCGCTTATCATCTTGGCTATTTCATTTATACGTTCCTCGCCTTGTAAACTTCGCACTTTGGTTTCTACCGTATTAGCGTTTTCAGACTTGTATACAAAGAGGTGATTCTTACCTAGTGATGCAATCTGTGGCAGATGAGTAATGACGATTACTTGTTGGCTGTCAGACATTTGCTGCATCATCCCTCCTACTTTACGAGCTATCTCGCCACTTACTCCTGTATCTATCTCATCGTAGATACTACTCGGCATTTTCACGTAGTCCGCGAGCACACTTTTCAGGCTTAGATTTATACGAGCTAGCTCACCACCAGATGCCGCTTTTTTCAGATCTGTATACGTATTCCCTTTATCCGAACTTAACATAATCGTTAGTTCGTTGCACCCAAAAGTATTTAGCTCACTAGTCTCATTGAGGTCGTACTTTAAACGAGAATGCTGCATGCCTAGTTGCTCCAGTAAATCTTGTATACTTTTTTCTATTTTAACTGCCTGCTTTTTACGCTTTTTGCTGAGCTGCTGTGCTTTAGATAAGAGTTCTATCTGTTGCTTGGCAATACTCTGTTCCAGTATAGCTATCTCCCCGCTCAAATTTTGTGTTAGACTAAGTTTATCTTCTAAGTTGTTTCTTAGTTGTATTAGTGTGGTCACATCATCAGCTCTATGTTTAGACCTTAGATTAAAAATTAGCCCCATTTTATCATTCACTTCTTGCAGTCTTTCTGGATTCACCTCTATTCCTTCCGCCTTATTACTTATCTCACTAGCAACGTCTTGCATCTCTATAAGCACAGAATTAATGCGTTCTGTTAGGTTTTCGGTAAGAGAATATTTTTGACTCCTAAGTATGTTTCTGAGTTCTTGTAGTTGTGTAGTAATAGCGTAATCTGCTCCGCTCAGTAATTGATCTGCTTCATTAAAAGTGCGGATGAGCTCCTCGGCATTCTCTAGTAGCTCTTGCTCTTCGGTCAGTTCTTGCTCGTTTATTTCTTCTAAGCTTGCGGCACTTAGTTCATCCAATAGAAACTGATTAAAATCTGCTTCTTTAGATAGCTCAGCTTCCTTTTCTTTAAGATGTTCGAGCTCTGTCTTTTCCTTTTTCCATTTTTGGAGGGCTGCTCCATACGCACACTGCTCATCTATAGTGCCCGCCAGCACATCTAAGCTATAGTACTGAAAGTCGGATTTAAACAGCTGTAAATTATCGTGTTGTGAGTGTATTTCTATTAAGCTAGCACCCAATTCATTGAGCGTAGAAAGATTTACCGGAGTATCATTAATAAATGAGCGGCTTTTACCGCTACTGGTTATTTCTCTGCGTAAAATAGTATGCTCCTCATAGTCCAGATCCTGCTCGGCATAGATATGCTCTAGATCATACCCACATACATCAAAAGTGGCTTCTATGACGCACTTTGCTTCCTTGTTTTTGAGAGAAGAAGTATCTGATCTTTTGCCTAGTGCTAGGCCAAGTGCTCCTATGAGTATGGACTTACCAGCACCAGTCTCACCTGTGATGATATTCATTCCTTTATCAAAATGCATATCTACATCCGATATCAAGGCATAGTTTTTTACTTTTAGACTGAGTAACATATTGCGAAGCAAAATTAGCGTAATATTATCAATTATTTTGATAATTATATTATCTGAATACTACAAATATTAGGGCACTATATTGTTTTAAACTTCGATAGCCTTTGTCCGCATTACTACTTAACTCCATCAACGTCCCTTGCAGGAGACGTGGATGGAGTTAAGTACATTATTTCTCTGGGTAACCCCGCTGCCCCTTCGAAAGGTAAATCAACGGTCCAAATGTGCCCATATTCTTAAAATGGCCTCTATACAAATGTAAACTATTAGCTTTGTTTAACTCCATCAACGTTCCTTGCAGGAGACCTCAAAGAAGTAAAAATACGAATCCGCATCATTTATTCCTACTGCACTCTTTAGTGAATTCTTACTATTCTAATCTTACATTTGCCCCAACAATGAGCGAAAACAAACCTTTAATACTAATATGCAATGATGACGGCATCACAGCTCCAGGAATACTAGCCACGGTAGAAGTGATGAAAACCTTTGGAACGGTGGTAGTAGTAGCACCAGATAGCCCACAGAGTGGCATGGGGCACGCCATTACTATCAATAAACCGCTACGCATGGTAAAGAATAATCAGTTTGGCCCAGAAGTGGAAAGCTATCAGTGTAGCGGTACACCTGCTGACTGCGTGAAACTAGCGGTAGATAAAGTACTACATCGCAAGCCTGACTTGCTTATAAGCGGTATAAATCACGGAAGCAATGCATCTATAAACGTAATATACAGTGGTACTATGAGTGCTGCTATGGAAGGTGCCATAGAGGGTATTACAGCCATTGGTTTTTCTCTGCTAGATTTTAGTTGGGATGCTGATTTTACTGCAGCTAAAGTGTATATGCACAAGATCGTAGCACAAGTACTAGAGCACGGACTTAGCGAAGGAACATTGCTAAGTGTAAACATACCCAATGTACCCGAAAAAGAGATAAAAGGGATAAAAATATGCAGACAAGCTAGAGCTAAATGGGTAGAGGAATTTGACCATAGACAAGATCCGCACGGCAGAGATTATTACTGGCTTACGGGTAAGTTTGTAAATTTGGATAAGGGGGAAGATACAGACGAATGGGCACTTGCAAATAACTATGTGTCAGCAGTTCCTGTACAGTTTGACCTTACAGCACACCACGCTATTCAAAACCTAAATACTTGGGATCTGTAAGCACTATGAATCGCAGCTACAACAGTATCTTTATTGGACTTCTAATCGGTATTTTAGGACCACTGACCATTTTATTTGGAGTCCAGGTTTTTGAGTTTCCACATATGTCATTTTGGACCTTCATTAGAGTAGGTTTTGCTACGGGCACGTTAAGTCCTTGGCTTAAACTAGCCACACTATTTAACCTAGCACCTTTCTTCATTTTTGTAAACTCAAACAGGCTGCAAACAGGAAGAGGAATAGTATTCGCAACTATACTGAGTGGACTCGTGATAGTATACTTCACATTAATGTAAACGGATGAAGTATTACGTGATATCTGGAGAAACGTCGGGAGACAATCACGCTGCTCGTGTGATAAGCGAGCTAAAAATAAGAGATACCAATGCCCAATTTAGGGGTATGGGTGGCGATCAGAGTGAGGCTGCTGGTCAAGAGTTAATCATTCATCAAAAAGAAATGGCCATAATGGGTTTTGTAGAGATAATAACAAGCCTACGAAAAATAGCCAGAAACCTAAGAAAAGTAAAAGCTGACATTACAGCATGGCAGCCAGACGTAGTGCTACTCGTTGACTACCCGGGTTTTAATTTTAAAATAGCCCAATACGCACACAACCTAAAAATACCAGTACACTATTATATATCGCCTAAGGTATGGGCCTGGAAAGAAGGCCGTATCAAACGCATAAAAAGTTACGTAGACCAACTGTATACTATTCTACCCTTTGAGACAGCATATTTTGCGAAGCACGATGTTGCTGTGAAATACGTTGGCAATCCAAGCAAAGAAACCGTAGATGAATATCTGGGAGCTAACGACTTGCAACTAGACAAAGGACTGGCACATCATGGTGGGATAGCTCTGCTCCCAGG
>DNBZ01000211.1 GCA_003484585.1 Bacteroidota bacterium
TACTAAACCTGAACCCAATACCATATATGAGATAGGTGAGACGGTCGAGCTAGTTTCAGAATCTTCCGCCATTGGCGGACATGTAATAAGTCTAAATGGTTCTACTGCGAAATCTGGCAGCGGTACTAAACTCACACATTCATTTACGGCAACCACAGCGGGAAACTACCAAGCTACCTTGTCAGTGTCTGCTGGTTCTAGCATAGCTACTGATACAGTGAATTTTGTAGTTAATCCTATTGTTCTCACACAGGCATTTCTCCCGGGATCTAAGCTAGGCGTGAACTATACATCGGCGACTAGCATTACACTAGCTCTTTATGCTCCTTTCAAGGAATACGTATATGTACTAGGAGATTTCAATGATTGGACGGTAAATACAGATTATTTTATGAAACGAGACGCAGATAATGCTACTTGGTGGATTACTATCTCAGGGTTAGAAGCTGGTAAGAAATATGCATTTCAATATTTAGTAGACGGTGATATTAAAATAGCTGATCCATACAGTGCATTGGTGTTAGACCCCAATAATGATAAATATATAGATGCTGCTACATATCCAAACCCACATCCGTATCCAGATGGTAAGACTAGTGGGTATGCTACTTTGATAGAAATGGATACTACTCCATATGCTTGGCAAGTCACGGATTTTGAAGCACCTGAAGAGAATGAACTTATAGTATATGAGTTATTAGTGAGAGATTTTGTAGCTAAGCATAATTATGCGACCATCCTAGACTCGTTAGACTATTTGCAAAATTTAGGGATCAATGCTATAGAGTTGATGCCCGTAAATGAGTTTGAAGGAAACGAGAGTTGGGGATATAACCCCTCATATCATAGTGCTCTAGATAAGTACTACGGTACACCGGAGTCTTTCAAAGCTTTAATAGATGAATGCCACAGCAGAGGAATAGCGGTAATACTAGATGTAGTGTATAATCACGCATTTAGCCAAAACCCGCTTTGCCAACTTTACTGGGATGCTACGGCATTTAAACCTACTACTCAAAATCCATTTGTAAATCCAGATGCTAAGCACGATTTCAATGTAGGGTATGATCTGAATCATGAGAGTGCTGCATTAAAACAGTATGTGAAACAAACTATGGAGTGGTGGCTCACAGAATACAAGGTAGACGGTTTTCGTTTTGATCTAAGTAAAGGGTTTACTCAGAAAAACACACTAGGTGATGTAGGAGCTTGGGGCCAATATGATGGTGCTCGTGTGAATAATATCAAGCGTATCTACAGCGAAATGAAAGCTGTAAATCCTAAGTCGTATGTTATTCTAGAGCATTTTGCAGAGAATACGGAAGAGAAAGAACTAGCCAACTACGGATGTATGTTTTGGGGAAATATAAACCACGAAGCTACAGAAGCAGCAATGGGCTACACGTCTAACTTTAGCAATGCATATCACGTAAATAAAGGTTGGAATAATCCTAAAAACATAGCCTATGCCGAAAGCCATGATGAAGAACGAATAATGTACAAGAGCTTGCAGTATGGCAATGAAAATGGTGCGTATTCTATCAAGGATATAGATATAGCATTGGATAGAAGCGAGCTTACTTGGGCGGTTTTTAGTGCTATCCCTGGTCCTAAAATGATTTGGCAGTTTCAAGAACTTGGATATGATTATTCTATAGATTTCAATGGTAGAGTAGGGAACAAGCCTATCAAGTGGGAGTATAATGATGCGAGTAACCGCAAGAATATATATAAAGTAATGGCCGAAATGAATAAGCTCAAAGCTACATATGATGCCTTTGATGGAGCAGATGTAGGATTAGATGTAGGTGGCAAAGGAAAACGAGTACACTTGACTAATGCTGACCAAAGCTTTGTGGTGATGGGCAATTTTGATGTGGTCGGTATAGATATGATAGCAGATTTTCAACATACAGGTATGTGGTACGAGTATTTTAGCGGAGATAGTCTAGAGGTTACAGATACTAAGATGAGTCTTGGTTTCACTGCAGGTGAGTACAATGTATGGACAGATAAACGTTTAAAAACGCAAGAAGTGATTGGTAATGTTAGAGAGATGGACCTTGGTTTAAGCGTATACCCAAACCCAATGCAAGATGAAGTGTGGGTAAGCTTAGAGGCTACTGCATCTCGTTTTAAACTATACAGCACCAGTGGCCAAGAAGTGGTTTCAGGAGATCTAGAAAATGCAAAAGCATTTAGTATAGACACCAAAGATCTCAACACAGGGGTGTATTATCTAGAAGTGACCTCTGATAAAGGAACGGTGACTGCAAAGCTTATCAAGTAAAATTCCACTCCATGAAACTAAAAGAGTCGCCCAACGGGCGACTCTTTTAGTTTGGACTAGTTGTATGGTAGCACCTATACCGGTGAAGTTTTATTCTGCGAGATACTTTGCCATATGTGGTTTGCCACTTCTATAGAAGGATGGCTGGTTCCTATTTTACTGTGTAGCTCTGCGTATTGCGTTTTTATGCGTGCCTTGGTCTGCTCATCATAGAGTATAGCGTTGAGCTCTTTAGTTACTCTCTTGGCATTGAAATCTCCTTGTATCAATTCTGTTACACAAGGCTTATCAAGTATGAGGTTTACCAAAGAAATGTAATCTAGTTTAACTATCATTTTACCAATGCGGTAACTCAGCTCGTTCATCCTATAGCAGACTACTTGAGGTACGTGCATTAGGGCAGTCTCTAAGGTAGCCGTGCCGCTAGTTACTAGTGCTGCATCACTCTGAGCCAGAAGTGAGTACATATCGCCTTTTATAAGTTTTAAGTTGGGATCAAAAGCGTGATAGAACGCAGCATCAAAACCTGGAGCCTGAGCTACTATGAGTTCGTAGTCTGGGAAGTTTTGCATAGCTTCTAGCATTATAGGCAGCGAGGTATTAATTTCCTGCTTTCTACTGCCTGGGAGCAGAGCTATCCCACCATG
>DNBZ01000328.1 GCA_003484585.1 Bacteroidota bacterium
TCAGCGCCACTACCTTGTATTGGTGTGTTCTTGCTAGCACGCTCTATCTTACCCATTACAGTGTTATCTGTATTTATACCGTCCCAATCTTCAAACCATCTGATACGTCTGTACGGTGCATATGTTTTAATATGTCCGTTGTGCTTACCATAGTTACCAAGAGACTCGAGAAAGTTTTTGATTGCGGGAAATGCTGCGAAGTATTTCTTAATCAATTTCTCTGCTTCCTTAATACTGATAAGCAATGTATCAGCTAGTTTGTGTGGGCCCATACCATAGGCTAAACCGAAGTTAATACTCTTTACGTTTGTGCGCAGCTTCTTGTGTCCTGGACAATTACATTTCTGCTTGGCTATCTCTGTACCACCACCCAATGTCTTGAATGCGTAGTACTCACAGCCTGCTTCAATTGCATCGCTCCACTCCTTGCCATACACTAGTTGTGCACACACGCTATGAAGGTCCTCTCCATTCTCTAGCGCTTTAAGCCACACTGGATCTTTACTCCCTGTGGCTATAATACATAGTTCTTGTGAGCTGTAGTCACCTGATACAAATACCCAGTCATCGTAACCACTAACAAAGCAGTTGCGGTAGCTGTTGTCTGCAGGTATCTGCTGCATGTTAGGCTTACCTGATGCAACTCTACCTGTGTTTAGTATTTGTTTGAAGTTCGTACGGATTCTACCGTCACTATCTACATTGTCTAAGAACTTATCACCGTAACTTGTAGCAAGCTTTGATTGCTCCTTGTATCTGATGTATGTACTAATAAACTTATCCTTGCTGTGTACGTGTAAATTTTTAGCATTTACATCTTCCACGTCAAGGCCATATGTTTTAAATACATCTAACACTTGTTTTGGTGAAGCCCAATTCACATTTACTTTGCGTAGTTCTTCTACTCCTATAAAAAGATCACCTTGCACATAGTCATCTACAAACTTATTAAGTTTTAGATTAGATTCTATGAATGCATCTAGAGCATAGGATATAAGTTCTACATCTTTAGCTGCACCTTTTGCAAGATCTTTCCATGTATCTATATTTAAACCAATGCCGTTGAATTCTATATCTGCAAATGCTAGCGCAGCTTTGTTCTCCAATTCTGCTGTAGCATGCAAATCATACTTATCACACTTAACTTTCTGATGCTCATAGAGTTGTACAAGGTGTTGTACATCTTTAGCACCATAAACTATTTGTGATTCAGTGAATTCTCCGTCATGTTTACCAACGAACTCTTGTCTTGTGGACTTGTCCATGGTAAGGTTAAGATCTCTTTGAAGTACATTGTTTAAACTGTGTGACATTTGCTTACCACAGTTTATAACCTGAGACGTTAGCATAGTATCCCACACATTATTAAGTCTGATATTAGACATGCGTAAAAACTTATAGTCAAACTTTACATTGTGTAGAATCTTAACTATGCTAACACTCTCAAGTACTTCTCTGAGAGGCAATATTGATACATATCTAGTGTCAATGACAAACTGCATACGATCGTCACCTATCTGGCACATAATCATCTTGTCGTCTAGGTGACTCAACCCTGTTGTCTCGGTGTCAACTGCAAGGACAGTCTTGTCACTACAGTAATCTACCACATCTTGTATTGTGACAGGGTCACAACAATCAAGAAGTCTTGGATTTCCTACGAAGTTTATCATTGTTTCTACTATTTAACTGTTTTAATATTCGGTTTATCTGCCTGCTTGCCCAATATTTCTTCCACGGATTCTTTGTCAAGGAGTGGAATCGCAAAAGTATATTCAGCTGATCTGCAGACACCTCTAATTTTCTGTCTGACTTCATCTTTAAATCTTCTAGGCATGTTAGTACTTGACTCAACACTGTGTAGTGTTCGATGTGTAAATGTACGAACAATATCTCTGTCTCGAGCCTTTAGTTGAAAACTTAAAAAGGAAAGAAGCGTGTAATGGTCACGCCTCTTTTCTTCTGGTAACTCGCTGATCATCATCATCATACGAGATACAAATTCCTTACTACTTTCCAAGTTGGTGAACTATCTTAGGTTCAACTTTCTTTCTTGGTCTGCCTCTACGTTTTGGTTTGTTGAGGGATTGTAGTAGGTTAATCTCTGCCTTAAGGACTACAACTTCTTGTCCCAACCTGTTAAGCTTCTTAGATAATAGTCCCACTAGTAATGCAGTGATTGCAATACCGAAGGTTGTTAGTAATAGTAAATACATTACTTCTGTTTCTGTTGCTAATGGTAATAAAAACATAACGCTAATAGTTAAAAGTGAATAAAAAGAATAGGCAGCAGTTTGCTACCTATTCATGGCTAATTAAGGGCGATGACTAAAATGGTATGTCATCAGTTACTGTAACGGCTGGAGCTGTTTGTGCAACCAGGGCTTTGTCGTGGGCAATGTAAGTATCCTGTTCATTCATATCGAATGTAACCCAAGTATTACGGTAAATTGGCTTACCGTTCTTACTTAACACGTCCATTGTCTTTGGGTTTATCTTTGGCTGTTGCGAGCCTCCGTCCCAAGTACGCTGTGTGTGCGTCTCTTCGATAACGATTTTACAATCAACAGTGGTACCTGTTACTGCACTGATAGAATCAGAGAAGTAACAAATGCTGTCGTCTTCAGACTCGTGTATCTTGTACATATCGATGAACGTGTCATCAACGTTACGATAAGCTACACGCTTCTCAAGGTTTGACCCTACAATACCTGGCATGAAGAAGCCTAAGTCTCCTGATGTTTCAGGTTTCTTAATCTCCTGTCTTAACTCCAAGGTAAATACGTTTGGGTTCTTCGTTGAAAGGATTTTGTCTACTCTTACTTTTTCTGTTGTGTTGTCTACTAACATCTTGTGTTGTTTTTAATTAATAAATAGTTTCAGAGTTATGCATTTTGCATAGTGAGTGCATAGGAATCGAACC
>DNBZ01000106.1 GCA_003484585.1 Bacteroidota bacterium
ATCTCGTAGATCTTTCACCTTTACTACGCTTGCTTCTCCACCAGTGGTCAATAAGTTTATACGACTACGCGTAGTATCAGATTATGCCAATGTGAGTTCCCCATGTGGCACATTAAGCTATGGCCAAAGTGAGGACTATGCCATCTACATAGATAATGTAAATCCTACGGTGTATATACAACTGCCCCCTCCTACCGTGAGCAATGAATTTACAGCTACTTTCACCACCTCTGAAGTAGTTACAGGGTTTGACATTTCCGACATATTTCTGAGCAATGCAAATGCATCTAATTTTAGGCAAATAGATATAAATACCTACTCAGCTACTATAGCACCTATAGAGAATGGGCAAGTTACCGTGAGCATACTACCCAATAGATTAAGTGATCTAGCAGGCAATCAAAATGCGACTCACTCCGCTAGTACATCGTTTTTATTAGGTTTTCAGTCTTTCACTTTTATAGGTACATCTGTACAGGATAACCTCACACAATCTAGCACAGGAGGCACCATAAAATGCTACGTTCCTTTTGGTACAGCAATAGACTCTCTTATAGCTACATTTACTCTAAGCGATACTACTACGGCATATGTAGACACCGACCTACAAACCTCTGGCACTACAGCTAATGATTATAGTGATACTGTGACCTACACTGCCAAAGCAAAGAATCCAAATATCACAACTAGCTATACAGTAGAAGTGATACAAAACGATAATACGGAATGTGATTTACTCAGCTTTGGGCTCAATACACCTTCGGTAAACGGCACTATAACGCCTAATACTACTGGTGGAGATGTAGAGCTCATAGTTCCTTATGGCACATCTCTGAGCAGCCTTGTTTCTCACTTTGTGGTGAGTGACAGTGCCGCGGTATATATCAACTCGGCAAAGCAGACCTCTGGAGTTACAGCAAATAATTTTACAGGAGTTCTTACTTATACCGTCTTAGCTCAAAACAGAAGTATCTCCAAAACCTATACGGTCCAAGTGACCATTGCCAAAAATACAGCTAGTGACATTCTCACTTATGGCATTGCAACTCCAGCTAGCACAGGCATCATTACTGCTAACTCTATAGATGTGTATGTTCCTTATGGCACTTCCTTAGCTAATCTTACTGCATTATTCACCACCAGTGATAGTGCTACAGTTTCTGTACTTAGCACTACGCAGACCTCGGGTGTTTCATCTAATGACTTTTCTAGTACAGTATCGTACCTTGTTGTGGGTCAAAATACAGCCTACTCCAAAACGTATATAGTAAATGTATATGTGAGTGATAACCAAGCACGTGATCTCCTGAGTTTTGACATAGTAACTCCCGCAGCTTCTGGCACCATCACGTCTATAGACACAGCCACTGGAACTGTACAAGTGCATGTGCCTTATGGCACTGCGTTAGATAATCTTACGGCCACATTTACTACGAGTGATAGTGCTCAGGTCTACATAGACCAAACGGAGCAGCAGAGTGGTACTACCTCAAATGATTTCACCAATGTACTAGACTATAAAGTAATAGCACAGGATACTAACTACTCTAAAACATACGCAGTCACGGTGAGCCTACTGCCCAATACTGCTGCGGAGCTCCTTGATTTTAGTATACAGAATCCAGCAGCAGAAGGCACTATCACCAGAGATACTACAGGAGGAACCGTAGCTATCACCGTCTCTACAAGTACCAATCTGAAAAACTTAATTGGTCTATTTACACTTAGTGAAAATGCAACCGCCTCTGTAGATGGGGTATTACAAGAAAGTACAGTTACGGTTACCGATTTCAGTGATGATGTTAAATTTATAGTGACCGCTGAAGATGCTACTACCAGCAAAATATATATTATACAAATAACTAAAAGTGCTAGCTCTGTAGCTAAAATAGCCAATGGCATACTGACTGTATATCCTAACCCAGCCAACAATGAAATACGTATACACTCCGAAGGAGAACAAGTGAATAAGGGTACATATGCAATCACAGATGCAATGGGACAAGTAGTGAAAGCAAGTAAAGTGAACGATGAGGCCACCCGAATAGATATCTCAGACTTAGCTATAGGTATCTACTACCTAAAAATTAAAACAAAAGATGGATACTGGATAGGCAAGTTTTTGAAGGAGTAGTTTCTACTTCATCGAGCCGCATAGTAAATGAGTGCAAACGTTAACTAACTAAGCATATATATAGCAAGTTAGTCGGCAACTAAAATAAATCTTGTGTACTAGGAATCAGATTTACTTTCCAAAAAAATAGGTGTACCTCATAGGTGCAGGCTCTGAGAATTTTTACTCTTTTAGCAGTTATTAGTGTACATTTGAATTGAAAGAAAGCTAGAACACCCAACCTTACCCCTAGCCAATTACAAACGGTTGTAAACGTTTACCAAATGACACAATAGATAGCCGATAACTTGTCCGCCTCTGGCGGATATGTGCCGGTTACATACACAATACCGTTCTCTGTAATAGTAGAATAATTAATAAAATGCAAAATAACACCAATGACATTTGACAATTAAGTCAGACTGATATTTTAATCTGTATATTTTCATTTTAACAAACTATCTTTTTTATCTATGTTATTTTTATTAAATCTACGAAATTAAAACATTACAATTATGAAATACATAACTATATTACTTCTTCTTATAGGGTTCTCTTTTCCTATTTCCGCACAACAAACTATCAATGGATCTATTATGCACGATGGAATTCAGCGAGACTATATTCTATATATTCCAGCCATGTACGATGGCAATACAGATGTGCCTTTGATTCTAAATTTTCATGGAATTAATAGTAATGCAAACGAACAAATGCAATATGGCGATTTTCGTGATATAGCTGATACAGAAGGTTTCCTTTTGGTTCATCCTGAAGGCACTCTATTGAATGGAGGACAACATTGGAATGTAGGCTTTACAGCTGGAAGTACAGCAGATGATGTAG
>DNBZ01000319.1 GCA_003484585.1 Bacteroidota bacterium
AGACCTACATACCTAGAGCCAACTACAAGATCACACTTTCCGCTAAGTAACTCTGCATGTAATCGAATAAGATCTTTTGGATTATGAGAAAAATCACAATCCATCTCAAAAATATAATCGTACTCCTTTTCTAAACACCATTTAAATCCTGCGATGTATGCTCCACCTAGTCCGTTCTTTTTGCCGTTTTCTAATAAATGTATTCTGGGATGTGTTGCTTGAGCTGCCTTTACTAAGTCGGCAGTACCGTCTGGCGAGTTATCATCTACTACCAAGACATCAAACTCCTCTGGCAATGCCATAACAGTCTGTAGCATAAGAGAAATATTCTCTTTCTCATTGTAAGTTGGTATGATGACTATTGGATTCACTCTATGGATTTTAGTTTCGCTGTTATGTAAAGATAATTAGATGGTATTAAATCAGAATTGGTTGCTTAGGAATTAGCTTTTTTATGATCAGCAAGAAACTGAGCAAGACCAATATCCGTTAATGGATGTTTTAATAATCCTAAAATAGAGCTAAGTGGACACGTCACCACATCTGCACCCGCTTCTGCCGCTCTTACTATATGTAAAGGTGTGCGAATAGAAGCCGCAAGTATCTCTGTTTGGTAACCTTGTATTGTATATATTTCTGCTATCTGAGCTATGAGTTCTATACCATCCCAGTTCATATCATCTATTCTCCCAATAAATGGAGAAAGGTATGTAGCTCCTGCTTTAGCAGCTAAAATAGCTTGACCTGCAGAGAATATCAATGTACAGTTAGTGCGTATATCATGATCCGTAAACCAACGAATAGCTTTCACACCATCTTTAGTCATTGGAACTTTTACCACTATATTTTCGTGAATTTCGGCAAGAGCTTGACCCTCTTTTATCATACCTTCAAAATCCGTAGCTATTACCTCTGCACTAATATCGCCATCTACAAGCTCACAGATAGCCTTGTAATGTGCTAGCACATTTGCTTCTCCAGTAATACCCTCTTTGGCCATTAGTGATGGGTTGGTGGTTACTCCATCTAGTATCCCTAAGTCCTGGGCTTCTCTTATCTGCTCTAAATTAGCAGTGTCTACGAAAAATTTCATTGATCTATCTTATGCTTTTGCTGCGAAGATGAAACTTTCTAAGAAATGTTTGGTAAAAAATAGAGATTTTAGACAAAAAAATCGGCTGACATCATACCGCTACGACCTTTTACCCTTGCTGCATTCCTGCCCTGGGGGAGTTCAAAGGGAGCTGGTTATGTCAGCCGGGTGCAAATGTAGCAAGACATTTTATGTAAACAATCCCTTTTTCAGAAAGTATTAACTTTAGTTCGAAATAAAGAAAAAATCATTAGGTTTGAGCACATAAAATGAGTCCGAAAGAACTAGAATTCAATAAAAATGAAGATGCTAATAAGATACGGTGGAGCGACTATCGAAAATTAGCTAAAAAAATACATCTAGGAGGCGGGGAAAAATCATTGGCCAAGCAACGGGCTAAAGGAAAACTAACCGCACGAGAACGCATAGAGTATCTGAAAGATAAAGATGCAGATTTTTTAGAAATCGGCACTTTTGTAGGCTATGAAATGTATGCTGAATATGGAGGTTGCCCAGCAGGGGGAGTAGTAGGGGGTATAACCAAAGTGGCTGGCAGACAATGCATAGTAGTAGCTAATGACGCTAGTGTAAAAGCGGGTGCTTGGTTTCCTATTAGTGGAAAAAAGAATCTTCGTTTTCAAGAACTAGCATTAGAAAACAATCTTCCTATCATTTACCTTGTAGACAGTGCAGGCGTATTTCTTCCTCTGCAGGACGAAATATTCCCGGACAAGGAGCATTTTGGTAGAATATTTAGAAACAACGCAATACTCAGTAGTAGAGGTATTCCACAAATAGCTGCCGTAATGGGTAGCTGTGTAGCTGGGGGGGCATACCTACCTATAATGAGTGACGAAGCACTTATAGTGGATAAAACTGGCAGTATATTTCTTGCAGGAAGCTATTTGGTAAAAGCTGCAATAGGTGAAAACATAGACAACGAAACTCTTGGAGGGTCTGTCGCTCAAACCGACCTTTCGGGCGTTATAGATGACAGATTCCCAAATGATGAAGCTTGCCTAGATCGTATTCGATTTTTAATGGATAAAATCGGGACATTTGCTCAGGCAGGGTTTAGTCGTACCAAAACAAAACTACCAAAACTGAATCCTAAAGAAATATATGGGCACTTGCCCGCAGATAGATCTAAGCCTTATAATAGTCTAGAGATAATCCATAGACTAGTAGACGATTCTGAGTTTGAGCAATACAAAGAAAATTATGGCAAAACCATCGTGTGCGGCTATGCTCGTATAGACGGCTGGGCAGTCGGAATAGTATCTAATAATAGGGAACTTGTAAAAAGTGAAAAAGGTGAAATGCAATTTGGTGGAGTGATTTACTCAGACAGTGCTGACAAAGCTGCTCGGTTCATCATGAACTGCAACCAAAAGAATATTCCTTTAGTATTCCTTCAAGACGTGACCGGATTCATGGTTGGATCGCGATCAGAGCAAGGTGGAATTATTAAAGATGGCGCTAAGATGGTGAATNNAGTAGAAGCGAGCACGGTGGCATTATAAAAGATGGAGCTAAACTAGTGAGTGCTATGAGTAATAGTACAGTACCCAAATTTACAGTAATCGTAGGCAATAGCTATGGTGCGGGAAACTATGCCATGTGTGGCAAAGCATATGATCCTAGGCTCATAGTAGCTTGGCCAAGTGCTAAAATAGCTGTGATGGGTGGCGAACAAGCAGCCAAAGTATTATTACAAATAGAAAAAGCTTCCCTTGCTAAAAAAGGAGAAGAAATAACTGCGGAGAAAGAAAAGGCTCTTCTGGATAAAATAATAAACAGATACAACAAACAAACTACTCCA
>DNBZ01000198.1 GCA_003484585.1 Bacteroidota bacterium
GATTTACAAGATAGTCCAGATGAATTGCCAGAAATGCATAAAATGCTCTGGGAAGATGGATTTGATTTGGTAAGCGGCTGGAAACAAAAAAGATACGATCCCATCACTAAAACTATTCCTACCAAACTATATAATTGGGCTACTCGTAAGATGAGCGGCATTTATCTGCACGACTTTAACTGCGGATTAAAAGCGTATAAAAATGAGGTGGTGAAAAGCATAGAAGTATACGGAGAAATGCACCGCTATATTCCTGTGATGGCAGATAGAGCCGGGTACAAAAAGATAGGTGAGAAAGTAGTAATTCACCGAGCTAGACAATATGGCGTCACTAAGTTTGGTTTGAGTAGATTTATACGTGGTCCTTTGGACTTGCTCAGTATCATTTTCGTATCTAAGTTTGGCAAACGCCCAATGCACTTTTTTGGTTTTTGGGGAGCTGTTGCTTTTTTGGTAGGGTTTGCCCTTACTGCCTATGTGCTGGCAGACAAATTTATAGCTATATATCAAGGAGTACAAAAGACGCTAGTGACAGATAATCCTTTGTTTTACTTGGCACTTACTATGCTTGTAGTAGGTTCTCAGCTTTTCATGGGAGGTTTCTTGGCAGAGCTGATAAGTAGAAACGCACCGAACAGAAATCAATACGAAATTTCAGATAAAATAGGACTAGATTAGACTTTTCTTATGGTACGTAAGCAGTTAGTGAAAATATGACTAACCGTACAGAGATACGAATATGGTGAGCAGTGCTAAAAAAAATATCATACTAGTTGGGTCAGCCTATCCACTGCGTGGAGGAGGTATCTCTACTTTCAATGAATTGTTGGCCACCAAGCTACAGGATGCAGGGCACCAAGTCAAAATTGTCACCTTCAGTCTTCAATATCCTAATTTCCTTTTTCCTGGTAAAACTCAGTATGCATTAGAGCCTAGAGCCGAGCATCTAAATATAGAGGTTTCACTAAACTCTATTAACCCATTCAGTTGGATAAAAGTGGGTAGGAAGATAAAAAGAGAATCTCCAGATGTAGTAATTTTTAGATATTGGACACCTTTTATTGCACCTTGTCTAGGTACAGTAGGTAGAATTATTAGAAAGAATAAAAAGACGAAAGTGGTGGCTATTGCAGATAATGTGATTCCCCACGAAACCAGTTTTTACGATAAGCCTCTTACGCAGTACTTTGTAAATAGTTGTGATGGCTTTGTAACTATGAGCGAGGCCGTATTGCAAGACCTAAAGCAATTTGACGCAAGTAAACCTGCATTGTATAATCCGCATCCAATGTATGAAAACTTTGGGCCAGCCTTGTCCAAAGCATCGGCAAAAGAGATACTCGAATTGGAACCAGACGGTAAGTATTTACTCTTTTTTGGTTTCATCAGAAAATATAAAGGCTTAGATATATTGCTAAAAGCATTTGCAGATAAGCGAATACAAGAAGCAGGTATTAAACTGATTATAGCGGGAGAGTATTACGATAAACCAGATGCATATCGAAAAATAATAGCGGAACATAATTTAGGAGATGCCATAGTGCAGGTCAATGATTTTATTCCCGATAGCAAAGTGAGCACCTATTTTAGTGCGGCAGATATAGTAGTGCAAACCTATAAGACTGCTACCCAAAGTGGAGTGACACAAATAGCATACTATTATAATAAGCCTATGCTAGTGACTAATGTAGGTGGCCTGGCCGAGCTAGTGCCTCATAATAAAGTGGGTTATGTAACCTCTACAGATACCCTAGAAATAGCAGATGCTATCTTAGACTTCTATGAGAATAGTAGAGAGCCCGAATTCGTAGAAAACATCAAGACAGAACGCGAACGTTTTACTTGGGATACTATGATACAGAAGTTACTAGAAGTTGCTCAATAGTGAGGGTACTTAAAACTGACTTTCAAGAGCACCAGCGTCTGGTTGCCCTATTCTAGGTCTATTACGGTGGTCATCTGCAATTACTGGCGTTAGTATCTCGCCTATATTTTTAGCAGGGGAGAGGGTGTCTAGGTCCATATCGTAGTTCCTAGTATCCAAGTATTTTATGTCTTTGTTTATCACGTTGTTAAAACCTGGGGTACTGTAAAATGGGTCTGTAGTTCTCAGAGCATTGCTTCTTACAGCCAATGGTCCTGAGACTTTATTTAGGTCTACGTCTCCAAATATTTCAGAATCAACTATGCCATCAATTATATTGTTGAGGAAAGTGAATTCTATATCGTAGGTTTCTAAGATAATATTAGGGTTTATTTGATCTCTAACTCTATTGCGATAGTAGAATGTGGGATCTTGTCTGCTAAAGTCTTTTGACCCAGTGTGAAACGTAGAATTACGGATGTCATACTTGCCGCCGTCACCAAAGAAGGTAAACCTACCGCAGTTTAGGCTCAATGTATTCTCTATGTCTATAGTGCTGCGTCGGCCACTTATTCCATCAAAAGACATGTTGCGAATCATGGTCTTTTTAATAACGACGTTTTTTTCTCCTACTAGTCCAGGTGTAGAGTCGCAGTATATTCCTACTGTGCCATTTTTTATAAGACTATGTTCTATTGAGTTCCCATAGCTAGGATAGCTTATCCATATGCCTCCCCATTGACCAGCTGTCTCTTCCCAGTCTGGCTGTAGTCTGTCACCTTGCATTACTATTGGCTCATCTTTGGTGCCTTTCATATCTAATTTGCCCTCTACGAAGAGCCAGCTTCTAGGTGAGAAATATACTTTCACCCCTTTTTCTATTGTTAGTTTAGCCTCAGGTTTCACATAGCAGTAGCCATATACTACTATAGGCAGTTTTTCATTAGCCCATGTGGTATCTAGTTCTATGCTATCTCTAAAGATGTAATGAGCGTCTTGCCCCCAGCCTATGAGCATCGTTTTACTTTCAATCCCATTCGTGCTAAAAAGTATGGAGTCTTGTATAATCAGAGGATTGTAGGTTGGGTTATTGTTGTTGGGACCCGGATGTACCTCCACAAAAATGAAGATGCTATCGTTTGGGAATATCTCAACCTCTGTAAAGTAGTATCCAGGTTCTCCGTCTACGTTTAGTCTAAAGTGTGAATTGAGCCCTCCGCCTAGTCTTATCGAAGTACGTATACTCTCGTCATTCGGATTGTATAGTAGTATTTGTTTGTTGACGGATAGAGGTAGTCGGGTAGTTACTTTGGTGAAAACCGTGTCAAACCAGAGCGTGTCTGTGTTTACTTTTACTTCGCCAGAAGTAGTGAACGATTCTTTCTTGCAAGAGGAAACTCCTAAATATAGGAGGATAGACAAGAGTAAATATTTAGTTATGTGTTTCAATGTAGTTTGAACGTATAGGCAAAGGAAATATTTTAATTTGAATCACGTCATTGCCTATGGACTATTGTTTATCAGATTTTAGGCATAAAAAAACCTCCCGTAGTTTGCGGGAGGTTTCAAATCATAAAACGTAATGGTTAAATTACAAAAAAAACATAAACAATCAGCGGGATCATCACTCCCCGGTTGTCGATAAAGTATCGACGTTTGTTTTACAGGTAATCAGCCTGCTGTGTCGGACATCAATCCGACGGTAGTTAGTAGTTGTCGAATTTTTTAGAATAGATGATATAAACAAAGTGCATGTGCAAATAGCAAGTAGGGTTAAACAAAAATAGCTTGGCATTTCTGCCAAGCTATTCTCTATGCGCCCTCACCTGGACTCGAACCAGGGACCTATTGATTAACAGTCAACCGCTCTAACCAGCTGAGCTATGAAGGCGTCTCATGCTCTCTTTCAAAAGCGAGTGCAAAAATAGATTTTTAGTTTAAACCAAAAATACTTTTGGCAGATTTATTTTGGAAGAAGTGTGCAACTCCCTAGGGACCCCACTTTAGCCGTTATTTTTTTATCTAATTCTATGAATACTGCAGGCGTAGCTGCTCCTGCTAGAAGGATTTCTCCTGCTTTGAATGGTTGATTATACTTGGCTGCTAAGCGAGATGCATTGCAAATAGACAAATATGGATTATCTAAAATAGCATTACTACTATCACTCTGCATTATTTCTTTATCAAAGGACAGGCTTATCTCGAGGTCGTTTAGAGATGCAGGAAGTGGCTGCCATGCTCCTATTACGAAGGCAGATGAAGAACAATTGTCTGCTATGACGTCTTCTAAAGAAAATTTAAAATTCTCATAGCGTGAATCTATCACTTCTATAGCGGGGGCACAGGCTTGGATATATTCTGGTATTTCATCTAGGCTGATTTCTCTGTCTAAGTCTTTTTTTAGTAGGAAGGCTATTTCTGGCTCTGCCCTAGGGTGTATGAACTGGTCCATAGGTAACTCATCTCCGCTTTTGTACCACATAGAGTCTGTAAGTCGGCCCCAGATCATATCATGCACGCCCATCTGCTCCATCTTGGCAAATGAGGTGAAACCTAACTTTAGTCCTGCGAATTTTTCTCCTCGGCCATATCTTTCTTCCAAGGAAAGACGCTGTATCTCATACGCTTGCTCTTCTGTGAAACTCTCAGTAGCACTTATTTGGGTTGTGGCTTTAGCACTGGCTGCTGCTGCGTCTAGCGTTTTAGCTATTTCATTCAAATTCATGACTGCGAAAATAGATAATCAAACTCATCCCGATAGCTATTGGTACAAATACAAACTCAATTACAAACTTAAATGCTGGTCAAAAATGGATGTTGAGATTTGTACTTTTAGAATTCGCACTTTTTTGGGCTACTGACCAAAGGGAATAAGTGTACAGCCGTTCAAGCCTCCTAATCTAAGGGCTTTATAACTAGTGAATATTGGCACTCGGAATTTTAAGTTATGTGATTTGCAATGGATTATATTTGCCGCAATGAGTTTACTAGTAATAGGAAGTGTGGCTTTTGACGCCATAGAGACGCCATTTGGCAAGACAGATAAAATAATAGGTGGTGCAGCTACGTATATATCCCTGAGCAGTAGTTATTTCACTGATCAAGTGAAATTAGTAGCTGTAGTAGGTGGTGACTTTCCTAAGGAAGATATAAAGCTTCTTGAAGATCATGGTGTGGACACTGAAGGTCTTCAGATAAAAGAGGATGAGAAGTCATTTTTCTGGAGTGGCAAATATCATAACGATATGAATAGCCGAGATACATTGGTTACTGAGCTGAATGTGCTGGAGAATTTTGATCCTATACTACCTGCTAGCTACCAAAGTAGTGAGTATGTGATGTTAGGAAACCTAAGCCCAGAAGTGCAACGCAAGGTAATAGAGCGTATGGATACT
>DNBZ01000157.1 GCA_003484585.1 Bacteroidota bacterium
CACCGCTAGTTCCTGCTATAGTATTCCAATCTTCTCCGCCCACCGTTTGAATAACAGAGCGCGTGCCTACCTTGTAATTACCAGAAGTAAAACTTGCATTTTTAAGTACTCCGCCCGTAACAAGCTGATTTACAGCAATGTCAGCAGTACTATTTACATCTATAACTAAAGCAAAACTTTTATAAGCTGAGCTAGTGACTCCTGTAACTTTTCTATCGTTCTTAGTACTTCTATATATTTCTGTGGTATGAGTGCCTGGCGCATGGTCCGCAGCATTTGCCCATTCAAGCAGTATACCTCCGCTTAAATTAGTAGAAGCGGATAAGCCCGTGGGGCTACCAGGAGTTTTAGTGCCTGTATTAGCAACACCGCCACTACCATCATCTCCACCCCTACCAGCATCATCAGTGTTAATAATAACATACGCGCCATCCGAGTGCTCACTGCAAGTAATCGCTACAAGTCCATCAGATAAAAAGTTTAGGTTGGTTATTCTCCATTTTTTATTATTCCACCCGAAACGTTTATATGTCAACTCGAAAACTTCTCCCGCTAAAAGAAGAAGCCCAGAAGGTCTCACCCTAAACTGAAGCTCTAACCCGTTTCTTGATTCATCCAGGTACTGCTTAAGACCAAATCTAGCATTAAAGTAATTAGTTATAGCAGGAGTTTGGAACTGTCCTTTTTTAGAAACACCATTATCCTCTCTCAAGTAATCAGAGTTAAAGAAAGAAACCTGTCGAGGCTCAAAGCCGTTCGCAGGATCAACAATACTAGCTGATATACTATTATATGTTTTCTTGCTACCTTTATCTGTTAATTTAATATCGCCTATAATATCCGCTTCCGATACTCTTTCATAGATTGAGGCGGTAGGTGCGGCACCTTTAACAGAGAGTTGGTACTGCCCGTTGGCATACCTAAGTATACCATTAAACTGTTTCAACATATCATTGATATTGGCAAAAACCGTCTTGCTAGTGTCCACAGTATGATTAAGCTGATGCCTAGTAACGTTTCTTTGGGTAGGGCCGTTCCAGCCCACATATTTCCAATATTTAACATTAGAAGCATCATATAAGGAGTATCCCGACCGACCAAAACCACCTCTGCTATCTGATGCTTTAATAATAGGGTTGCCGTCTCCTGCGAAATGACCACTACCTGTTACGCCTCCTGCAGTTACACCGACATCCGGTGTTATGGTATTGCCTCCACCGACCCTGCCAAGGGCTACAACACTCGGAACTGGGAGACTGTTGTACAAAGACACTGTTGATACATTTCCGGAATTCCCTGCACTGCCAGTCTTTCTCTTTACTGTGATCGTAGAGCCTGAGTTGTTCCAAAGCAGTTGACCTGCATTAAAAATCTGGTAGCTGTTCCACTTCTGCATAAACTCGCCCATAATATCAGTAAATACAACCTCTGTATGGGTAGTGCCCTGAACAACAGATTTAACAGTTCCTCGAAAGTGTTCATGGCCTGCGTTAACGCGTCGATACATATCGCCAATAGTAGGCAAGCTAACGCCCCCTGTAAATATAGTATTTTTAAACTGCATAGTAATATCAGAACGAGTATCACAAGCTACAGCTGCGTTTTTAAACGTTTGTAGATCAATCTCTTCCTCGGTTAAGCCTTTACCATATCTTTTACTACGTATGTAGTCCAGAAGTTGCATAGCAGGATTTATAGAAACTCTAAGGTCTTTTGGTGCTTTCAATAGATATACATCATTTGAGGTAGGAGTATATCCTGGATCCCACGGCTCATCAACAAGTGCGCAAGCAATATTGTCAGTGCCGTTTCCTATCCACTTAGTAATTGTTCTTGTCTGTATATAAGGTATATTAGCATTGTCAAATCTATATAACACAATATCATAGCCTTCATACCTATCATCTGTAACTTGGTTTGCAAGTAAATCAGCACCAAATCTTATTGCATTGTTAATAATAAAAGAGTCATAGTCTGTAGGAGGGATAGCTTCTGCTATTCCTCCGAGCTCTCCTACGATATGCTGAGGAGAGCTGCTGGTGTCGAATACAAAATCGTCAGGTTGTATTCTGGCACCTAATCCTGATTTAGATGCCTCGGAATCTCTATTGCCCTCCTCAAATAGACTGAGAAAAGGTCCTTCCCCGGACTTTGTAGTCGCAGTTACAGTATTAAGAGTTTGCAAAACCTGCGGTACTCCGTCAGCTAAATCATTCATATCTATAGCTAATCCAGTAGTGACTCCATTAGTGTTTGTGGTTGCACTAAAGTTAATACCTGCTTTAAGCTCGGCCGGAACAGTACCTGCGACGACTACGCTGTCGGATACAACCATTGACCATGTATCACCCGCGCTGGGATCTGAAGTTGATGCCATAATGAGGACACCCGTAGTAGAAGTAGGCTCAATCTTCCATCTAAATCGCGTTTCTAAAACACCTTCTCCAGTATAGTAAGACCACTTATCTATAATGTAAGTTTGATACTGACTCCCTCCGTGTCCGGAAAGGTAGACACTCTGACCTATCTTAAAGTTTGAGGGTTGTTCGGAGGCTGAACCGCCAACTTTATAGGCTGAGGAAGGGTTGTGCAAGAAGCTACCGTCGTAGTTATGGCAATCAACTTCTAGCCCTCTAACTACAAAATCCAAAGAAGGGAGGCTAGTCTCGTCCTGGGCAATTAAGTATTCTCCTACAACATACGCAGTGTCTAGAACTCTGTGATTGGGAGTATAGTACTGATGTGGGGCTCCTTCATAGAAATCATTTTGTACTTTAAATAAGTTTTTATCCGCTTTCTCTACTAACAGCCTATTTGCTCTCTGGGCAGGCTCTCCTCGGTGAAACATTAGCGTACAGTTAATGGGCGAGCTAAATTTAAAGGCTTCTTCATGTAGAATACCTTTAAGACCGACGTCTCCTGCATCCAGTATCTGAGTAGTTTGTGTCCAATACTTTTCATTATTGATAGAAACCTTCTTCTTACTACTTCTACCCCATGTTTGCCCGCCGGTATTCCAGGCTTCATAGTTAAAAACGTGAGAAACGTATATCCCTACCCCATTCTCATTAGAGTCTGTACCTACAAGAGCCTGTCCTGCGTCCATTCTTCCTAGACACACAACATCAACTCCGCCATCGACATTAGCAGCGGCAGATCGTGCGTTAGAATCATTTTCATCTACACATAAAGAGCCTTTGTCATCTATAACAATATCGAGTATGCCTGCAACAGGTCCTTCACATAAAGCGTATCCGACATATACCTGCTCGCTCTTGTTTTTAAAATTATCAAAGAAAAAGGGGATAGCATCTACTTTCTGTACCCCATATACTACAGGTAGAGACTTCGCGTTAAGGTTTATTGAAAGATCCACGTCCGTAGGTATATCTTCATAGTAAGTTTCCTCACTATACTTTGAATAGCCTACCGCATTTTTACTTTTCTTTAGCCTCTTTCTTTGCTCTGTGCGATTATATGTAGCCGTAAGATTTAGTGCAAGTTCCGAGTGCTCAAAACCTAAGTCATTCGCATACTCTTTCCGGATGAGTACGGCTTCATCAGGAAACCCATCCTGGTCTAGCGCCCTGTGACTTTCATCAGAGGTCGTTCTATTTTGTACCCGTACAAAATCCCCCCAATGGCTTGAAAGAGTCCAGCTCATACTAGCACGAGCATTTGGTCTCTCTTGTAAGGTGGCGCCTGAAATGATACCTTTAAATAAAAGCATAGCCCCTTTACTATCATAAACCCCTGAATAAAAGCCTGGCACACCTCCAATTATTTGATTGGTTTCTGGGTTAAGATGCACTCGATATATAGTAACTTCTCTATTGATGTAGTTAGTATAAGAAACGTTACCATTACCTAATACAAGGGTGGCCAGCTCTTCGGATATTTGAGACACAGAATATTGACTAGCTGTACTCTCTTGTACATAAGTACCTCCTACTACGGTTACTTTTACCTGAGAGTTGCCACCACTAGTAACGAATCTATTAAGCAAGACCTCTAAGTTATTGTTAGGCCCGCCTCCGGAGAACTTAACTTTATCCCCCTCTTTAAACCCTGCCTCTGATAAGTCCTCTGTACTCATAGTAATTGTATTAGCAAGGGAAGCACCGTCAGGGAACGCAAAATTAGCCGTACTTAATATACCTAAAGAAGTTGCGTCTAGCTCTAGTGCAAGACTTGAGGCTTTTGCCTCAATGCCTTCGTTAATAGTGCCAACGTTCATTACCTTATTAGCATGGTACGTCTGTCTACCGTTTGCTATTCCGTCAGGGGCTGATGAGACTACCTTCTTCTTATCTACTTTATACTGCTCTATACGGCTGAAACTACCGTCGTCAAAGTCGATATTAAAGTTTGCGTCTGTAAGGTACGTATACGTAGTAGCTTCTTTAGAGGATATGCCGCTATACCCCGGTTGAATACTAGCTCGCTCGAACTTTACTAAGTGCGCGACTATGTAGGGGTCATTGTTGTAAAGAGAGTCTCTCAACTCGTTATTAAAAGGGCGATATGCCATTATTTTTGGGCCTCCTCTAGCTTCAGAGAGAAGCTGTATAAATTCTTTGTGTTTAGTTGATATTCTTGTAGGTCTGAGGACATTGTCACTCTCATTTTAGGGTCGTGAAAATTAAGCACCGCATTATCATAGAGATTTCTTTGCAGTGCGGGGGAAATATGTAGTCTTTGTGTTTGGTCGTTGCCTAAGGCAGGGGGTTGCAGACCTGATCGATAGTCAGCATTTGTCTCTACCGCAACAATTCTATACATTTTTGTATGTAAAGCATCATCGGAGTCTGTTACGGTAAAAAAATCGCCTGGCTTAGGCGCACCATAAACGCTTAGTGCGAAATCTACAGAGCTACTGGAATTCATCAGTATATTATCTTGACCTGCGGGGGAATACGTAGCTGTAGCTGTTCCTGTACC
>DNBZ01000171.1 GCA_003484585.1 Bacteroidota bacterium
CCACTTGCTATTAACTGTTGATCCTTGACTAATATTATGGCATTTGACTTTGTGTGCTTTACTAATTTCTCAGCAAATAGCATATCCCTAATTTGATCTTCTGTTGGTTTGATCATAGTGACGGCCGATAACTGGTCTCTTGATGAAAAAGACAAGTCTCTTTCTTGTATTAAAACCCCGTTTAGGCAAGAACGCACTATATCTTGCTTAAAATCCTGTCTATTCCATTGGAGTAAGACTCTTTTAGACCTTGCGGTGAGTAGTTCTTTGGCTTCTGCGGAGAATGATGTGGCTATACAAACTTCATAAAATAATTTATCTATTTCTTTGGCTGTTTCTAAATCAATCTCCTTGTCACAAATAAGAATTCCTCCGAATGCAGATACTGGGTCAGCTGCAAGTGCAGACTCAAACGCTTCTTTGGCACTAGGCATAATGGCACAACCACAGGCATTGTTATGCTTGAGTATAGCAAATGTACATTGCTCAGGTACAGATATGTCTGTAACTAAGGCGACAGCTGCATCTACATCTAATAGATTATTGTACGACAACTCTTTGCCTCCTAATTTAGTGAATAAGGAATCTAAATCTCCCACAAAACTCGCTTTCTGATGCGGGTTTTCTCCGTAGCGAAGTTCGTACGCCTTCTCACCTGAAAAGTATTTTACAATTTCTGTATCATAACTCACAGTCTGCTTAAAAGCACTAGTAGCCAAACTAGCTCTATACTCTAGCGAAGCCTCCCCATTATTCAACTTATAATGCTCGGTGAATTCTTTATATTGATCTCTTGAGCTAATTATGGAAGTAAACTTATAGTTTTTAGCAGCTGCACGTATAAGAGATATACCTCCTATGTCTATCTTTTCAATAATTTCACTATGCGAGGAACCCGAAGCTACTGTGTCTTGGAATGGATATAGGTCCACCACTACAAGGTCAATGGCCGGAATATTGTGTTCTTTTAATTCATTGACATCACTTTCATTATCTCTTCTATAAAGAATGCCGCCAAAAATGGCAGGATGCAGAGTCTTAACTCTTCCGCCGAACACTTCTGGGTAGTTGGTGAAGTCCTCGACTGCTAAAACTTCTATCCCAAGATTTTCAAGATACTTTTTGGTTCCCCCAGTTGAATAGATTTTCACTCCATTGGAGTCTAACTCTCTCGCTAACTCATCCACCCCATCTTTATTGAAGACTGATATTAATGCCGATTTAATTTTCATTTGATTTAAATAACTATTTGCAAAACTATGAAAGCACACTAAGCTATGTGCTAAATCATTCTGGTAAATTTTTACAAATTGTAAACATTAAAACTTACTTCCTATGCCTAAATGAAAGACGCCACTCTTTATTCTCTGGTCTTCGATGCCAGAAGCATAGTCTAACCGTAATTGATACCCATAAATTTTTGTAGAAATTCCGGTGCCAACTGCTCCAATAATAGGGTTCTTGAGACCGTATACGGTTGCTACAATACCCCCCGCTGCGGAAGGTATGCTCCGTTTGCTTAAGGTATTGGCTGAACTAAATATGCTATTGTCGTAATACGATGTCCCTATATCTGAAAACCCATGAATGGCTAAATTGCCAAACACTTCTGAGGCTATTGGCCTTTTTAAAAGCATATCAACTATATTAAAATCAATTTCTACGGTAGATACAAAATAGGTGTTGCCGTTTCTATAATTGGCTGAGAATCCTCGCACTCCGAATTGATTTTCATAGAGCATTGGTGTTTTGTAATTAGAAAAATCTCTAGAGTAATCATCCAATAATAGATCATTCTTTTTCCCTCCTAAAATATAAAAAACTGGAGTTGATCCTTGAGATGTTCCTGTGTTTATAGAAGTAGATAGGTTCATATGTCGGCCTAATCGCTTGCTATAATCTGCGGTATAGACCGCACTTACATTCCATCCACGGGTTTCTAAATTGACCATGGGTCGCACGACTATTTGTGATGTAAGTTTACTAGTAGAGAAATTCTTGTTCAATGACAGGGAAGATTCCATACCAGCAATCCATTTTTTTTGGTCACTCTGGCCAGTACTTAATTCATTGGTCAACAAAACAATATCCTGCTCATTTCTGAGAATGGCCATATTACTCCAACTCAGGCTAGAGTTTAATTCCTTTTCTATTTCATAGCTACATAAAGTGCTTAGATACTTATTACGGAAGTCTGTGAGGTACAGTGTCCTCTTACGATGAAAAAGTAAAATTGTTTGTTTATTGGCTTTTACTTTGGATTGAAAGGACAAACCAATATCTCGAGCACCAGCTTGTAGAATCCCTAAATAATGTAACGAAACGCTGCGTGTGTCATATTGATTAGCAAAGCTAATACCGGTCCCTATATTTAAATAATTTGGCAATTGCAATGCATAGCTGCCGGCATACGCTGAGGTAGAATAATTAATTGGCACATTGCTGATTTTGAGGTATGCAGTCTGTGCTTTGTATAGTTGAGGTGCTTCTCTAGCATTGATACCAAAAGAAGACGCATTTTTAATAACGGCTTGTAATGAATCATAATTAGATAATATGAAATCTGTTGGTGGATGTGCAGGACTCTGAAAAGCGTACTCTTCTAAGGAGTCGACGCTCAACCTAGTCACTAAATTTTCAGAAGCATCATTACGATTTAAATCCTTGAAAAAATAGGCGTCTGAAACTCTGTCATAGGTATAAAAATCTTTGGCTGCAATATGATCTGTTATATATATAGCTGTCACACTCCCTTTATCTAAACTTTCTACGAAAACTTTATCTGAATATTGATGTGAACTAATATTGGACCTATAGTTAGTCACGTTGTAACTTGCCCTGGAGTTTACATTTAATAGTTTTCCGTTCCAAATGCCATTTTCTGCTGAATTATATAATAATACTGTATCTCCAGCAAATTTCACTTGGTTGATAGGGGATTTAGACTCTAGAAGTGTATCCAGATCTCTGCCATACTGAAAACTTACAATTTGATAATCTGAGCCTGTGGCTATGTAGGCTAGTCTATCATCGGCTACG
>DNBZ01000291.1 GCA_003484585.1 Bacteroidota bacterium
GCTAGAGAAATTCTTCAAAATTTGCCGCCTGATGCAGAGATTCAGATAGTAGATAATGCACGGAGTCCTTTTAGCAATAGAACTTTTACTCCGGCCAATGCTACCATAATAGTAGATGACCTAGCTGTTGATTTTCATCCCAATGATCTAAATTCCGTAGTTCAAAAAGTAAGAAATAAGTTCGTGTCCGAAGGATATGCTTCTCATCATGTGTTTGGGATTAGTGATTTTCAGAATGGTGTAACGATGCAGGAAACCCGGGTGGATAGCAGTGTCAATATGCACTTACTCAGAACTACTCCTGTAGCTCTACAAAACTTGAGTATAGACTCTGTGTGGCTAGAGGAGCCTATAGTAAGACCGGGTGTGCCAGTAAAACTGAATGTAAAAATAGTAAATAATGGAGACCAAAGCGTAGAGTCGTCTACTGTGGTGCTTAGCATAAATGGAGTACAGCAAGGAGTAGAGAGTTTTGGTATTTCGGCTAAGGCAGTAGAGGTTCTTAGTTTGTCATTTACCAGTACTCAAACTGGATGGATAGATGGGGAAGTTAGTCTGACGGATGTGCCAGTGACCTTTGACAATAATTACTTTTTTACCTTGGAGATAAAACCGAGTATCAGCGTTTTGCAAATTGGAAAAAGGGCACCAGAGCTTAATAAGATTTTTGAGGGTGACGAGATATTTACACTCAAGCAAGTACAAGAGGGTAGCGTAGACTATGGACAGTTTAATGCATACGACTTCATTATTTTAAATGAACTAAAAGAAATAGGTAGCGGCCTTACAGAGCAGCTAAGACAATTTGCCGAAAAAGGAGGCGTAGTTGCTATTATCCCTTCTGACAACCCAACACAATACAAGGCACTAAGCACGCTAGGTGTGGCTACTTATGGTAAGCTTACTACTAAGGAAATTAGCATTACGCCTAATAATCTGAAGCAGCCTTTTATACGAGATGTGTACACGCGTATTCCTCAAAATGTAATTCTCCCGAAGATTAATAAATGCTACGATCTGAAAATGGGTGCAGCACAGCCCATACTTACACTCAAAGATAATCAGGTGGTCCTAGCCCGTACTAGAATAAGCAATGGAAGTATTTTTCAGTTTGCTATGCCACTAGGTGCGGCATATAGTAATATAGCAGCTCACGAACTTTTTGTAGTGACCATGCTGAAAATGGCTTTTAGTAAAATGGAGAAACAACGACTCGCTTATCCTTTGTTTCACAAAGAACCTATTGCGATAAATGCAGTAAATGGTGCAGAGCAAAGTTTGAAGCTGCAACTGGGAGAGCAAAGTATTTTAGTAGAAAGTGCAAATAGCCGAGGCGGTTTACGCTTTTGGCTAAATGAAGAAATAAATACAGCAGGGATCTATTCGCTAGGTTCTAGTGTGAATAAAGCACTAGGGAAAATAGCCCTAAACTATAGTAGAGTGGAGTCTAGGCAAAGGTTTTCTAGCGACTCTGAGCTCAAAAAACAGTATGTAGGTGCAAGTGTATCTATAGACAATGCTTCTTCTGCAGTAATAAAAAATGCAACAAATACACTCAGCTCTGGTAAGCCACTGTGGAAAGTCTTCATTATTCTATGTTTGATTTTTCTACTGATAGAGATACTTTTGCTTAGATTCTTAAAATCATAAATGCTTGTGCCAAAATCGTACCTAATCCGAAATGCAAAACTCATAGAAACAGACCACAAGTTCCATTTGAAAAAAGTGGATGTACTTGTGACCTCTGGAGTAATACAAGCTATAGGAGCTAATTTGCAATCTGCTGATGCAACAATTATAGAAGGTAAAGAGCTGGTAGTGACCAATGGATGGGTAGATATGAGATGCCATCTTACAGATCCAGGTAATGAACATAAAGACACCTTGCAAAGCCTTATGGATACTGCAGCTTCGGGTGGTTTTACTAAGCTAGTTACCCTGCCTAATAGTGAGCCGGCCATAGCAGATAAGTCTGGAGTTAAATATTTGCAACAAGCATCTGAGTATCACTTGGTAGACCTAAAACCTACGGGTGTGCTATCTAGTGCGGAGAGAGAAAACTTAGCAGAACTGTATGATATGTATGGTGCAGGAGCTATAGCATTTACTAATGGTGATGCGTCCGTGTCTAATGGGTTGCTAAAGAAAGCCTTGCTCTATACCAAGCCATTTGGAGCACGCATAATAACACACCCAAGTGATAAGTCGCTAGAGCAACATGGCCTCGTAAATGAAAGTGCTAATACGCTGCATACTGGTCTCAAAACATCGTCATCACTAGCTGAGTATCTAAATGTACAAGAGCAAATAGAGGTGGCCAAATATTGTGATGCTGCTTTGCATTTCAGTGCTATATCTGCAGCGGAGTCTGTAGACTTAATAAGAAGAGCTAAAAAGGAAGGCCTAAAAATAACGTGTGATGTAGCAATAGCCAATCTTTGCTTTACAGATGAGGAGGTACTTTCTTTTGAAGAAAACTTTAAACTATATCCGCCACTCAGGACAGGAAAAGATAGACAAGCCCTTATAGCTGGTGTCAATGATGGGACTATAGATGTGATTTGTAGTAACCATTGCCCTCAGAATATAGAGAACAAAGAAGTGGAATTTGACTATGCAGATTTTGGAGCATTGAGTTTGCAGATGGTGTATGCGTGGTATACTAAGTATCTGCAAAAGGATCTAGCACTGAGCAAGTTTGTAGAGAAACTTACTACGGGCCCAAATATCTGCTTACAAGAAAAGAGCTCTACTATAGAAGTGGGGCAGGAAGCAAATATTACAGTATTAGATCAAGCAACTAATTGGGTGTTTGATGCTTCTACTAATCATTCGGTATCTAAAAATACCCACGAGTGGAATAAAGAATTGAGCGGAAAGATTGTAGCCGTTTTTAACAATAAGCAAGTAATCGAAAATATATGAATAAATTTCAACCAGCTGTAAAGTATGGAGTCTATTTAGGGGTTTTTTCTATAATCTTTCATATTGTACCCTATGTAATAGATCCAGATATCTTTTTTAATAAAGGATATAGTGTCTTTAAGATGGTTCTGTTTTGGGCAGCACTACCTATCGTATTTATGCTCTTAGGCACAAAGGCAATAAATGTAAATAAGGAATATTTTTCATATGGGAAAGCCTTTAAATCAGCTTTTTATGTGGGATTTATAGCTTTAGCAATTCTCTTTACCTATGAGTCTATTATTACATTTGTTGATCCGGAACTTGGAGAATGGGTGTACGATACTGCAATTGAAAAGCAAACCGTGGCACTAGAAGATGCAAATGCTCCTGATAGCCAAATAGAACAAACGGTGAAAGGTATGGAAATGGCTAGACCATATTTTTCTGGAATTGGAGGAGTTATAATAACCAATGTTGCCCTTTTACTCTTTTACCTGATCCTTGCACTTATTATAGGTGCTACACAAAAGGACAAGAAAGAAGAAGATCTACTAACATAACGTGAATATTTCAATCATTATACCGCTGCTCAATGAAGCAGAATCATTG
>DNBZ01000237.1 GCA_003484585.1 Bacteroidota bacterium
ATGCTCAGTGCAGTGCTAATGCACAATTTCAGGTAACCGATAGTACAGTCCAGTTTTACGACTCTTCGTATGCCGCCAACGGTTATAGAGTAGAATGGTCTTTTGGTGATGGGAATAGCTCTACAGCTCTAAACCCATCTCATACATACGCGAGCAATGCTACTTACACGCCTTGTCTATTCATAGAGGACACTGTAAATAGTTGCAGCGATACCATGTGTTGGAGTATCTATATACAAGGTAGCACAGCCTCAAATTGTGATGCGAGCTTTACGTATACTATAGATTCTTTGAATATGAGTGCAAGTTCATATCCTGTGTTTTTTAATCATAATTCAGATACTACCTTAGGGTTTTTATGGACGTTTGGTGATGGTGGTACTTCTAACGCACCGTATCCTACTCATACCTACTCCGCAGCAGGTACATATACCACTTGTCTTACTATATTCACTGGGTACGATAGCCTTAATTTACCGATAGTTTGTGACACCTTTTGTACCACTGTTACTGTAGGAGGCGGTACATCTGGCTGCAATCCTACTATGAGCTATACCATAGATAGTACCAATAGTAATAGATATAACTTCTCTGGAAGTAACCCTCCTACTGGTGGATATGCTACTTGGGAGATATATGAAGCTAGTTCTACTACTAACTATAGTGGAGTATCTGCTACGCATACTTTCACAGGTAGTGGTAGTATCTCGGTTTATTATACGGTATACAGAGCAGATTCTTCATCCTGCGGCTATACAGGAGATACCTTTAATCTTACGGGTGTGAACTGCCAAGCATCTTATTACCTAGGTGTAGATACTAACAATCTGTATAATCTTTACATCATAAATAATAGCACAGGGACCACTTCTGCTACTAACTACTCTTGGAGTTTTGGAGATGGAAGCACCTCTACAGTACAGTATCCTACACATCAGTATAGTACGTTTGGATTATATAATCTCTGTTTGACTATATCTGACTCAGCAGCTGGATGCTCTAGCACATATTGTGATAGTATAGGGCTAGATTCTAATGGCAATCTACTGAAGAGAGATGGTTTCGGTATTACAGTAGTAGATGAAAAAGATCTACTAAGCACTGTGGATATAGACCTTATCAATGAGCTAAGTATATATCCGAACCCAAGTAATGGTTCGTTTACTATAAAGTTAAATTTAAGAGCTTCGGAAGAAATATCTATAAAAGCTATCAATAGCTTGGGACAAGAAGTATTGGCTCGAGAGCTAAGCGGCTTATCAGGAGCTAATGAGTATAGCATAGACATGACTGCACAAGTAAATGGGATATACTTCTTGAATGTAAGAGCTGGCGAACAATCAAAAAACATTAAACTATATATAAACGAATAGGAAACTTTATCAAGATAAAGGAAGGAGTCTATAGTGGACTCCTTCTTTTTAGGTTTAGAAAAACAGATGACAGAGCAGCAACTCATAGCAGGATGTATACAGCAGGACAGACGTTCCCAGAACGAATTGTACAAGCGATATTTCCCTCTCATGAGTAGTATAGCACTGCGTTATACACAGAATGAGAGCGAAGCACTTCAGCGAATGAATGGCGGCTTTTATAGGGTATTAAAGAACCTAGAAAAGTATGATAATCAATATGCTTTAGCTACTTGGATAAGGAACATTTTGGTAAATCACTTGATAGATGAGTTTAGAAAAGAAAAGAAGTATATAGCTAATATACACTTGACGGATTACGAAGATGTAAATCCAGCGGTAGAGTATAATCAAGCAGACCTTCAGTTTGATGCACAGGAGCTCAGAAATATGCTAGAAAGACTGCCAGATGTTACTCAAAGGGTTTTTAATATGTATGCCCTAGATGGTTTCAAACACAGAGAAATAGCCGATTACCTTGGCATATCTGAGGGGACCAGTAAGTGGCACGTGAGCGACGCACGAAAGAAGTTAAAGGCGATGCTAGAAGCTCAAGAAAAAGTAAATGAACGAACAGTAGAAATAAGAGGATGAGTAATATAGACGATATATTTAAGAAAGGCTTAGACGGCAAGGGGATGGAGTACTCCGATGCTAGTTGGGCTGCCATGGAGGGAATGCTCGGTGGTAAAAAAGTAGGCTTTTTTGCCCGCTATAAGTTACTCCTAGGTCTAGGGAGTGTGCTACTCATAAGTAGTATGGGTCTATGGTATTTCATAAATCAAAATAAAGCTAA
Organism: Bacteroidota bacterium; assembly: GCA_003484585.1. GTDB lineage: Bacteria > Bacteroidota > Bacteroidia > NS11-12g > UBA9320 > UBA9320. Next base: position 2,209 of record DNBZ01000237.1, read on the forward strand.
TACGGTGAATACTCCTTCGGTAGTGGCTTATAATGAAGAGAATACAGCAATCTATAAAACTCCTCATTATGTGGATACTGCAAAGAGCACAGACTATGAAAGTAGCAAAGTGTTGGCGACAGAAGAAAGTAGTACTCCGCTAGTGAATAAAGAAGTAACTATAGTACAGGTACGTGCTCCACGAACCCGTAAAACCGCTGACATACAGGAAACCGGAACTGTAAAAGTAGATGATTCTAAAGGAAAGAGCTCTGATAATACTACTGCTGGTATAACAACCCTAGATCCTATGGATAATGGATTTAGAAACTACGAGCCCCTCACTGTTAGTACAGCGGGTAGTACTCAAACTAATAGCACAGATGTGACGTCTTCTTCGGAAGCAGAAACATTGGTGAAACCAAATTTCCAAGAGGTGATTCTTACTAATGGAATAGGGATGAATGAATTTGGATATGAAGTGAGTGCCAATGGTACGGATTCACTTGATTTCTTGAAAAACCCAACAAAGAGAAAATTCGCGTTTTATGTAAGCCCATATGCTGGGTATGTAAATTATACTAAGAATACTGTATTGCCAGAAAGGGCCTCTGATGAGCAGGATAATCTAGGGAAATCGAACACGGCTAATGCATACAACTATGGACTAAATGTAGGAGTAAAAAAAGGGAATTGGATGCTAAGTTCGGGTCTTACAATGTTGAGTCTAAAAGAGAAAACCTATTATACTGAATC
>DNBZ01000308.1:0-2574 GCA_003484585.1 Bacteroidota bacterium
ATAAAGGAGACAAAGACGACAAGGGACAATCATAGAGCTAATTCCACCATAGAGAATTTAATGTAGGAGGATAATTTTTCTCCTACATTTTATTATTTTAAAAAAATAAGTGTAGGAAAAAGTATTTCTTCGTAAATCCCTTATGATCTAGAGTGTCTGACGAAAAAAGTAAAGAACAAATAGAACAAAAACTGCTTGCTGGATGCTTGCGAAATGAGGAGCGTTCATATTTTAAATTTTATGAACTCTTTAAGGCTAAGATGTTTGGTTTGTGTTTACGCTATGCTCATAGCGAGTTCGAAGCTCAGGAGTTTTTGCAAGAAGGGTTTATAGAAGTTTTCAAGTCCCTAAAAAATTATAATAATACAGGCAGTTTAGAAGGGTGGGTACGAAAGATAGTATTAAACGTAGCACTTCAACAGATTCGTAAAAACTCGAGGAGGATAAAAGTGCTACCGCTTAAAGAAGAAATATATGAAAGGGATATAGAATACAATATGAGTGATGACGATTTTATAGATAAGAAAAAAGTGTTACGATGTATACAGCAATTACCAGAAGGGTACCGTACAGTTCTTAATCTATATGCCATAGAAGGTTGGTCTCATAAGGAAATAGCCGAATCATTGTCAATAAGCATAGGGACATCCAAGAGCCAACTAAACAGAGCAAGAGCATACTTAAAAAAAGAACTGGAAAGTAAGTCAGTAGCGTATAATGAGGGATAAAAACAATCACATAGATGACCAAATAAGAGAGTCCGTAGGTGAATTTGAACAAAGTCCTCCAGAGATGCTATGGGCTAGCATTAACCCTACTAACAACGGCGTGACTGTTAATTTTAAACCATATGCAGGCATGTTTAAATGGGTAGCAGTGTTTTTGCTAGCAGCAGGCCTTTATTATACTTTGTATCATCTTTCTAGCGAGGATCATGGAAAACAGACCATTGCTAGTGATGGTCCGACAGAAAATCTAGGAACAGGCTTGCGTTCAATAAAGAGTAAGTATTTGATACATTCTAAGGACCAAGTAGTTTCCGATGACAATCCGACCTATGCGGGACAAGACAATTTACCTCCAACAGAAGATAATTTTGCCAGTCCTAATTCAAATCAGAAAACAGCTAAATATTTTGATATGGACAATGCAGTTGGAATGCCTATAAACAAAAATACTCCTGACGAACCTTTTACTTATGACAGCAAAGAAAACAGTACGAACGAAGGTTTTCCCAATCTTGACAAATCGCTTTTTCAAATTCCAAAATTTGAAAATCTCGTGTCTAAAAGAATAACTTATTTTTCAAAATATGCTGATAATAAGACTATTACGTATAGCCCAACAATAAATCAAAATATAATTGAACATATACCTGTTAAGTTAAATAATAAGCAGTTTTATGTTCAGTTTAACCTTCAAAAATTAGCGTTGGAGAAATTAGAATATAAGACAAATCCCCAAAATAATAAATCGACTGAGCTCGAATATAAGTTTGACTATCAAGACCAGATTATATATAACAAAGTGCTACTCGTTGGGGCCAAGTTCTGTAATGGACTCATAGTAGAGTCTGGAGCTACACAGGGAAAGTATTATTTCACCAATCTTTATAAAGGGGAACTCTATGCAAAAGATAAAGAAGAGATCATGGGCAATCATAATTATAACATCAGTATGGAAACCACAAATGGTAAGGTAAATGCCAAGATTAAACTGTCGCCAGACTCTAGTAGCACGGATAATAAAGATAAATTCGGAACATCTATATATATGAAGCAAGAATTGGAGTCTTGGGGGTTGCCAATTCTTGTCGGCTATGCGAAAACACAAAACAAGTGGGACTTGATAGCCAAAGTGGGGTTTGATCTTACTTTTTTCAAACAAAGAGACTTAAGTTTTGCAGTAGAAGGTTTTGATAATGAAACTTATAGGCTAAGTAACGCAGTTATAGACATAGAGAATGTTGTGTCGAGCAATTATAAAATGACATTTGCTATTCAAGGACAGCTTGGTGTGGAGTATAGACCCGCCCCAAGGCTAGGATTGCAAGCAACTATCGGGAGCGCCAAAGAGTTAAACATACCCACTATAGAAACCCCAAACCGAAGATGGAATCATTGTTCTATAGGGTTGAAATGGTATTTGTAGGTTTTTTGGGTTGCAACTTTGATGTCACACTTAATCTTAGACTTCTCTACCTTTGCTCCAATGCAATTGGATAAAACACTATCGTTTGATGAGTTCGCTAAAAAGAGCTTAGCGGATTGGAAAACAAAAGCAACCAAAGATCTCAAAGGAATACCACTTGAGGATTTGGCATATACCACTTCTGACGGCATCACTGTAGAGCCCTATTATACAGAAGAGAATAGCACTTCAATAAGCCAAATTGGCAAAACCGATTGGAAAATAACACTGCTTTCTTCTGAGAAACTGGAAGGAGTAGACAAAACCATAAGTGAGCTAAATGAACTTGGCGAAAACTGCGGGAAACTTAGCTTAGAAAATCTTACAAAGGCAGAAAACCAATCGACAGCATACTTTGAGTTAGGAACTAAGTTTTATGAAAAC
>DNBZ01000308.1:2601-2791 GCA_003484585.1 Bacteroidota bacterium
AGCATTAAGAATTGCAAATCCAAATACCGAAATCAATGTAGTGATTCCTGCATTAGAAGATGAGTTTGCCCACAATAATTTGGTAAGACAAACCATAGCAGCAGCATCCGCTATAATTGGTGGGGCAAAGCACATTTGCGTACTACCTTTTAATAACAAAAGTAATGAACAAAGTCTTCGACTAGCTAAG
>DNBZ01000112.1 GCA_003484585.1 Bacteroidota bacterium
TAGGTTTTTTTATTTTATATCTTACCGTGAACATAACATAACGTCTAACCGCTAGATTTTGGCTCTGAATAAATCTATTTGCCGTCCAATATCTCCAAAGATTCTGGTTTTGGTCTAAAATATCAAATGCCTTTAATCCTATGCTCCATCTATCTGAGCTATCCATACTATAGCTCAGCTGACTAGTTAATATTGGGATGCTCTGAGCACCTGCAGCGGCACTAGCACCGTACACTTCCATATCTAACTCTGCACTCCACTCTAGTCTTTTTATAGGATTCAATACCAATTCGGCATAGTAGGATTGATTTGTAAATTTATTATTGCTTTGGCCACCTATGCTTCCTCTGTTCCACGCCATGTCAGCACCTAACGACATACTCCATTTATCAAATTCATTCCACTGTAGCTCTGTCCCTACAGATGTACTAGAATTTATCTGCTCTAAGTCTACCTCATTTTGTATCTGAAAAGATTGACTCCACTCATAACCTAGCTCACCCGAAATAGAAGCTTTGAGTGGCTTAAATGGCCATTGCACTGATAGTGTCTGAGACGTCTGTGTAGCATTTTTATAATTGAGTATCTCCCGTGTGGAGTAGTTAAATTCATCTACACTTAGCTTAGATACTACAGGATTTAAGGTGTGTGTATTCCAGCTATTGAGCGATATAAATTTACCGAGTCCAAACAACTTCCTATAGTTCATATAGCCTGAATAACGGATAAAGTTTTTGAGCTGAATATTCCCAACAATTGTATTGTAAGGATCTGTAGTATTGACCACAGGAAGTAGCTGAGCAGTCTGTGGTCTCTCTACATTAGCTCTTAAATGTGCATATAAATTGTACTTATGAGGCTTACTAGATTGCACAAATACAAAAGGTATGAAGTAGTATTTATTAAAACTAAACTCTTGCAAAGTATCCGTACTAAAGCTTCTTGTCTCTATCATTTGATTAACCTCTGGCACCACCCGTAAAGTGGTAAATGAGTCAATCTTAAAAATGAAATGCATAAAATACTCCAGGTTATCTGAGCGTACGTTTCCGCTAGGACTATTAGACTCTAGAAGCGGTGCGTCGTTTGGTTTCCACTGAAAATCATGACTGTACTTGCTACCCATCCAATTAACACCTGGTTGGATACTAAATTTTTTAGATATCTCTAAATGGAATGCTGACGTAGTGGCAAATGTTTGTTCATCTGTAGCTAAGTCTGTTCTAATAAGAGGTGCTTCATTTTGAGGAAATTTTAGTAATGCGTTACTTACGGTATTGAAGTAGTTACCCTCTCCCTGGTTTACAAAGGAATTACCATAATATACAGAACCCAAAAAGTAATTTTTTGAGTTTTTCTTTGCTTTGCGTGTCCAGTGTATTTTGGAAGCCAGTTTACTATTTTGTTTGCCAGAGTTCACTTCACTGACACCAGAGTTGAGCACATTTTGACTAGAGTCTCTAAAATTAAATGTCAGGTTAGTACTATTCCTATCATTCGCTAGTGTTTCATATTGAAACCTAGCGACAATTCTATTTAATGTATCTGGTTCAAACTCAATTTTAGAACTTACTTTATGATTTTGATCTTGTATTAATGAAAACCCTTGCGACTCGCTAAACAAGGTATTGGTAGGGAGATATACTTCAGAATTATACAGGCTAGTATCTACCGTTTCTATGTCTGTAACGATATAACTTAGGTCTACTTTCACCTTTTCTAACGGTTCAAAGTGAAGATTAGCACCGATTCCTGTATTGCTGCTTACTCCTGAGCCCCTAGATGTGTAAGAGTTCCAATTATTCATAGGATTAATAGAAAAAGAGTTGAGCGTTTGCATGTCTCGCCATCCGTAGAGTCTCTTACTTATATTATTCAATCCTCCGATAAGTGAAAGCTGTGTAGCGTCTCTAAAGAAATTTATATTGCCGTGCACATCATACACATCGCCAGTACCATATCCGCCTCTTATCTTGCCAAAATATCCATTCGAATGCTTCTCTTTGAGTACTAGGTTAATCACCTTTTCAGTCTCTTTAGAGTCCCCGTCTGTAAACTCATCTTCGTCTGTTTTCTTATCTATAACCTCAATTTTATCTACTAAATCAGCATCTAGATTTTTAGTTGCGGCCTCTACATTACCCCCAAAAAACTCCTTCCCATTAATTAGCACCTTAGTTACTTTTTCACCTTCCGCTGTCAAAGTACCGTCCTTGCCCACTTGCACCCCAGGCAACTTTTTCATTAAATCTTCTACTGTCGCATTAGACTGTGTTTTGAAACTGCTACTGTTATACACCACCGTATCTCCATTCATTAAAATAGGAATTTTGCGAGCTTGTACCATTACCTCTTTCATAGATATAGCCGCAGATATCATCTCTATATCAAAATTGGCTTTATTCTTAGTTACAGAAATAGGGACATATTTCACTTCATAACCCACACAAGCTAATACTATGTAGTAGTCATTCGGCTCTACATTCTTGAGGGTATAATATCCACTTTCACTTGCCACAGTAAATTGCAGGGTATTGGTATCTACCTTATCGGCTAGAGCTAAACTAGCATACGGTACTGCCACTCCAGTACTATCCGCTAGGTGACCAGAGACGGAGTAAGACTGGGCCTTTACATGAAAGCAAAAGAAGATGAGAGCACAAAGAGTTATACAAGTTTTCGGCATACAATTAAGACGAAACAAAGATGCATATTGTTGCGTCTTAATTTATATCCTTCGTCCAATTAGCTCGGTCGCTGGGCGAAAATTGCCAAGGTGCTTGGTTGTTTTCTATGTTACTATTCATCATAGCCCATTCGCTAGGCATAGCTGATTTCTCAAGTGTTTGGTACTGTCGCATACCAAAAATTATTTCAAGTGGATTTATATTGATAGGACAAGCCTCTACACATGCATTGCACGTGGTACAGGCAAGCAACTCTTCTTGCGAGACAAGATCGTGCAGCGATTTACCATCGTGATAGTCAGGCCCATGCTCATCTTTGGCGTTGCCTAGTTCTTCTGCTCTAGCACGTGTATCCATCATTATTTTACGTGGACTCAGTTCTTTACCCGTAATATTTGCAGGGCACGCACTAGTACATCTACCGCACTCAGTACAAGCATAGGCTCCCATAATACTGGTCCAACTAAGATCAGTAACATCACTTACCCCAAATTTCTCAGGTGGTGGCATATTAGGATCTGCTTTACTTGGATCTAGCATCAGATTTACCTCATTGGTAATCTCGGGCATATTGGCAAACTCACCAGCTGGCTGTAGCCTACTGTACCACGTATTAGGGAAAGCTAAAAATATGTGAAGGTGCTTACTATACGGAACATAATTTAAGAATAATAATATCCCTAAGATATGAAACCACCAAAACACACGCTCCATCACTATTAATGTAGAAGTAGAATATCCAGTAAAAAATCCAGTAAGAAATTGAGAAATAGGAAAACTACCTGCAGCCACATAGTGATCTGCTCCTTGGCTTTGAAGGACTTGGTCTACAGCATTCATTTTAAGTAAAGCCACCATCAGTACTATCTCTATTAATAGAATATACGTAGCATCTTGAGTCGCCCAACCTTTCATCTCTTTAGAATGAAAACGTGGAATCTTAGAAATGAATCTTCGTCCTAAGAAAACCACACAAGCAATAAAGACAAGTGCAGCTAAAATTTCGAAGAAACCTATTGCGGCATCATAAACTGGACCTAGAAAAGACAGAACTCTATGCGTTCCAAAAACTCCATCTATTAAAATCTCAAGTACTTCTATATTTATAAGTACAAAGCCTACATAAATAAGAATGTGAAAAAAGCCAGCAACGGGTCTTACGACCATTTTACTTTGGCCCAGAGCCACTTTGGTCATCATTTTCCATCGCTCAGGTTTCCTATCATTAATTTTTTTCTTTTCCCCAAGGAAAATATTTCGACGTACTTTTATGATTTTTTGAGCGAAGAAATAGACTGCTACTCCTAGCACAATAACGAAAAGTATTTGTTCTATATACTGCATTTCTGTTGGTTTCAAATGTAGAACAATTCGGCTCTTAGACATATTTTAAATATCTACAGTACTTTTGTTTCCTAAAGTCAAGAATAGGCTTATTTTTGCAGCCGCTTTAGAGATAAAGTAAGGAGGTGCGGTATCCGCCGGTGGCGGA
>DNBZ01000027.1 GCA_003484585.1 Bacteroidota bacterium
GCTAAAATAATTCCTTTCATATTTTTTATTCGTTAATCGCTTCGCTCTTTTAGTTTAAAGTTTATGTCGCTTCGCTCATACAGTTTAAAGTTTATGTCGCTTTGCTCCTACAGTTTAAAGGAAAAGTTTAGTTCGCTACTATTTCAATTGAGCTGTTCTTAATGATGATAGCATTCTTGATATTTCGCTAATTTGTATTCTAAAAACATCTACTCGCTCTTTGGTCATCATCTCTACTTCACTAGCTAATATAAGGAGATTCATTGTTTCCATCAAACTTCCAAAAGCAATAGTCGTATAATTGGCTTTGTCCTTATTAGATATCTTACCACTGCCCTCTGCTATGTTGCAACTCACAGATAAAGCGGACCTCCTAATTTGAGAAATTATTCCATACTTTTCTTCTTTAGGAAATTGCTTCGTAAGTTGGTAAACCTCCTTTACCATAATTACACTCTTTTGCCATACTAATAATTTTTCAAATGCAAACATCTCTAAACTCCTATACTTTAAACTCTAAACCTCCTAAACTCTAAACTCCTAAACTCTAAACTCCTATACTCTAAACCCTAAACTTCAAACCCTAAACTTCAAACTCTAAACTCCTAAACTCTAAACTCCTATACTTTAAACTCCTAAACTCTAAACTTTAAACCCTAAACTCCTAAACCCTCAAACTCTAAACCCTTAAACCCTAAACTTTAAACTCTAAACCCTAAACTCCTATACTTTAAACTCTAAACCCTAAACCCTCAAACTCCTAAACTCTAAACTCCTATACTTTAAACTCCTAAACTCTAACCCCTTAAACTATCTCAACGCGTAGATCCGTTCAATAATATCCACCACTTTCAGTCCTTCTAACGCATTAGTAGCTATTGGTTTTCTTCCTTTTAAGGCGTCTACAACATTTTCAAAAACGTGAGGATGATTATTAGCAGAGCCTTTGTAATGTCCGTAGTCATTGGCAGGATTGCTAGGAGGTAATTCAGAAAAGGAATAGTCCTTAACATGGCAATACTCCACCTCATTCATATACTGACCACCCACTTTCACAGTGCCTTTTTCTGCTATTACAGTGATGCTACTTTCTAAATTAGTATCCCAAACTGCAATCGAGTAATTGAGACACCCCATACCTCCGTTTATAAAATCAAATGAAACCAAACCCGAATCTTCAAAATCAATACTATGTTGATGTGAAAAGTTATTGAACTTACCTTGAATGTTGGTAATATCCCCGAAAATCCAATACATCAAATCTACAAAATGAGAAAACTGAGTGAACAAGGTACCTCCATCTAAATCATGGGTCCCTTTCCAAGGGTGTTTCTGACCATTTTTAAAGTAGTACCTATCATCTCTATTCCAGTAGCAGTTTACTTGCACACTGTATATTTCTCCTAAGTGTCCATCACTTACCATTTCTTTGAGCCATAAGGACGGTGGAGAATATCTGTTTTGCATTACACAAAAGATCTGTTTAGATACATTTAGTGCCTTATAAATAAGGTTTTCACAATTGGCTCTGCTTAGCCCCATTGGTTTTTCTACAACAACATGTTTTTTGTTTTCAAGACAAGTACTAGCTATCTCAGCGTGGTATCCATTTGGAGTACAGATACATACCACTTCTATTTCTGGATGAGCAGCCAACATTTCATCAGTAGTACTATAAAATGGCACCTCAAAATCTCCTAAACCTAACATGTCTTTTGATGCAGTGTCTGTAAGAGCAACTAACTCACACTCATTATTGAGTTGCACCATAGTGGCGTGGCGTTTGCCTATGTGACCACAGCCAATTACTCCAAATTTTATTTTACTCATAGGCTTAATTAAAGAACGATTTTAGGGACTGTATAATATACGATTGAGTATCCTCAGTCATCTCTGTATGGATGGGAAGTGATATCACTTCCTTGCAAAGCAGCTCTGTATTGGTATGCTCATTACCTGAATGATAGGCAGAAAAAGCTTGTTGCTTATACAAAGGAATAGGATAGTAAATCATTGAAGGAATGCTCTTTGATTTAAGATAAGCTTGAAGCTCGTCTCTACTACCGTTGGTTATTCTGATGGTATACTGATGGTAGGCATGAGTAGAATAGGAAGCAGTATCAGCGATGTAAATTCCATTGATACCGCCTAGATCCTTGTCATATCTCAAAGCAACCGCTTGCCTTCTAGTTACAAAGTCATCTAATTCCTCGAGTTTCACATTGAGTATGACAGCTTGTAAAGTATCTAGCCTACTATTCACTCCAAGTACACTATGTATATACTTCTCTGGTTGACCGTGATTGGCTATCATTCTAATTTTTTGAGCTAAATCATCATTATTAGTCATCATAGCACCACCGTCTCCAAAGCATCCTAAGTTTTTGCTAGGAAAAAAGGAAGTACAGCTAATATCACCAAGAGTACCCGTTTTCACTTTCCTGCCATCATTGAATAGATAGCTTCCTCCTATGCCTTGAGCATTATCCTCTATTACGAATAAATTATGCTCTGCAGCTAGTTGCATTATCTCCTGCATTGGAGCACATTGTCCATACAAGTGAACTGGCACAATTGCCTTAGTCTTTGGGGTAATACTTTGTCTAGCAAAATCTACGTCAATATTGAAAGTCTCCAAATCAACATCTACCAGTACCGGTACTAGACCTAGCAGGCCTATTACTTCTGCTGTAGCCACATAGGTGAAAGAGGGAACTAATACCTCATCTCCTTGTTGTAGTCCAAGAGCCATAATAGCAATCTGCAGAGCATCTGTTCCATTAGCCACACCTATAACGTGCTTTACGCCTAGATACTGAGCTAAATTATTCTCAAATTCTTTAAGTGCCGGGCCTTTTATAAATTCACAAGAATCTATAACCGAAGCCATAGCAGGGTCTATTTTATGTTTAAGACGTGCGTATTGCGTCTTAAGATCTACCATCTGAATACCTTTCAACTCGTATACTTAGAAACTTATAAAAAAAGGATTCAATAAATTTTCCTTGTTATATGACACGGGTTTCGTGGAAATAGAACAATCTTTTTGAACCTGCAATACTTTGTAATTAAGACCTCTAAGGATAGCATCTGCGGCTCCAGTATCCCACTCCATAGTAGGAGCAAATCTTGGATAAACATGTGCTTTTCCTTCAGCCAGCATCATAAATTTTAATGAACTCCCCATGGAGACAATTTTATTATTTTTCAATGAACCGATAAAATCCTCGGTCTCCTTATTTCTATGAGATCTAGAAGCAACAACAGCTACTGTATCCTTAGTTAATAAGGCTTCTAAACTTTCTGTTTTAGAATTAGCCATAAGGAGCTCATCATTTCCATTATTAGTTACTATTTTAGAATAACCTAAGGCCGTTCCGCCGTAATACATTTTATCTAAAATAGGAGAAAAAACAACTCCAAACACCGGCAGTTCATTTTCTATTAGAGCAATATTTACAGTAAATTCTCCATTCCGTTTAATAAACTCCTTAGTTCCATCTAAAGGATCTACGAGCCAATAACTATTCCACTGTTTTCTTTCCTCATAGGAAATAGCTGCACCTTCTTCGCTTAAAGTGGGTATTCCCGTTATAGAGAGATATTCCATTATTTTATTATGAGCTGCTTTATCAGCTTTGGTTAACGGAGAATCATCCGTTTTATGTTCAACTCCATAATCGTCGGAGTTATACACTTTTAATATTTCCTCTCCTGCTAACCTAGCAATGGATAATAATTGAGTAATGATATTGTTATTTAATGTAAAATCGTCCATTAATACATTGATTTATAATATTGTGCGTATGCACCACTCGTTACATTTTCTAACCAAGAATCATTGGATAAGTACCAATCAATGGTTTTTCTGAGGCCCTCTTCGAATTGCAAACTAGGAACCCAGCCCAATTCATCTTTAAGTTTAGTCGCATCTATTGCATACCTAAGATCGTGTCCTGCTCTATCTTTTACATAAGAAATGAGTTTACGAGATTCTCCTTGTGTACGATTTAGTTTTTCATCCATAGTATCACAGAGTACATGCACTAAATCTATATTGGTCCACTCATTATGACCTCCTATATTATAGGTCTCACCGTTTTCCCCTTTGCTGAAGATACACTCAATAGCTCGTGCATGGTCTATCACATATAACCAGTCTCGCACATTTAGTCCTTCTCCATAGACGGGCAATGGTTTCTTATGAATGATATTATTAATCATTAGCGGAATAAGCTTCTCTGGAAAATGATTCGGACCATAATTATTAGAGCAATTAGAGATAACAATAGGGAGACCATACGTATGATGATAAGCCCGCACAAAATGATCGCTACTTGCCTTGCTTGCAGAATAAGGGCTTCTAGGATCGTATGCTGTATCTTCATAGAAAAAACCTGTATCGCCTAACGAGCCATACACCTCATCTGTACTCACATGATAAAATAGCTTGTCGGTATACTCATCCTTCCAATATTCTTTGGCTGCTTGCAGTAGATTAGCTGTTCCCAATACATTGGTTTTTACAAATGCCAATGGATCCGTTATAGATCTATCTACGTGACTTTCAGCTGCTAAGTGTATCACGTGAGTTATTTTATTTGTTTCAAATATCTCCGTTAAAACTTCCAGATTCTGAATATCTGCATGGATGAACGAGTAATTATCCGCAGATTCTATATCCTTTAGATTTTCTAGATTCCCAGCATACGTTAGGGCATCTAAATTATAAATATGATCTGAAGTAAAGGTTTTCACAAATAGTCTCACCACGTGTGAACCTATAAAACCTGCTCCTCCTGTTATTAAGATGTTTTTCATTTAAATTATCATTCCGGCGGCTACAGCATTATTAGTCGCCTCTTCTACGAGTATAAGTGATCCAGTGGATCTATGTCCAGTATAACTGTCGCCATTCAAATTATTTATTTGGCATTTTACACAGCTTCGCCACCTCAGTCCCATGGACTGATTAAAAAAAGCGGCTATGTACTAAAGGTCACTTACTCCAAAGAAGTAAGTAATCGGTGTGATTTGTTTTAAATTCTTCATCAGAAAACTCTGAGGAAGAATAACACACATATTTTATTTTTTTACTGAGCTTTTGCTCTACTTTTTGCACTAGGTCAAAAAGATAGATTTTATCTATTTCTCCTACAAAAACTAAATCTATAACTTCTGAGCTTAACCCTTTGGCTAGGTCACCTACTACAAAGACAAGCTCTAATGCACCTAACTGCCCTATTACATTATCTACTATTTTATCTAAACCAGTAAACTTAAGGAGTATGCTATTAATGTCTTTATATAATGGATGCTTGGTATTGGCCTGAAAATACTTCTTATTTCCTTGCAGATTAGAAGAGAGCAATCCTGCATTCTCTAACTTATTAAGCTCTAAACGAATAGAATTACTTGATTCTCCAAACTCCGCCTCTAAACCCCTAAGATAGGAGCTATTACTGTTGTTCAAGAAGAACTTGAGCAATAATTTGACTCTTGTTTTGGATGAGATCAGCGTTTCAATCATAACAGATATTGAGTAGCAAATCTACTCAATCTTTGACATTTCCTTATACCAATTATAAACATTTGTTAAACCTTCCTTAAAATGAACGCTTGGCTCATAACCTAGAGTGCTCGTAATCTTATCTATACTAGCTAAAGAATGCTTCACATCTCCTTGTCTTTCTGGACCATAAATAGGATTCTTATCCGAATTAGATAATTCTTTTAAGATTTCAATCATTTCATTCAGAGTTGTTCTACCACCACAGGCAACATTAAATACTTCGTGTTCCTTGAGTCCTTCAGAAAAAAGAGCTCTCATATTAGCTTGGATAGCGTTATCCACATAGGTAAAATCTCGACTAGTCTCTCCATCTCCATTAATTTTTGGTGAAGTACCTTCCATATAAGATTTACAGAAAATAGGAATTACTGCTGCGTAAGCGTTGTCTGCATTCTGTCTTGGACCAAATATATTAAAGTAACGAAGACCTATAGTGTGCACACCATATACCTTAGAGAATACATCTGCATAATACTCGTTTACTGCTTTGGTAACGGCGTAAGGGGAAAGAGGCTTACCTTCATTGCCCTCTATTTTAGGGAGTTCTGGACTATCTCCAAAAGTGGAAGATGAAGCTGCATAGACAAATTTGACTAATGTCTTACTGTCTTTTGCTGCTACGAGCATATTTAAGAATCCTGAAATATTAACGGAATTCGTTAAAATCGGATCTTCTATAGACCTAGGTACTGACCCCAATGCAGCTTGATGAGTTACATATTCAATTCCTTCAACAGCCTTATGACAAGTATCTATATTCCGAAT
>DNBZ01000026.1 GCA_003484585.1 Bacteroidota bacterium
CCGCTACCTACCGTCACAAAATCTACATCCTTAGATGCTCTATTCAAGTATATGTCTCGTACATATCCACCTACCACAAAAGTCTCAAAGCCTAGCTTTTGAGATTCTTCTGATACTATTTTGAAAATAGGATGTGTGAGCTCTTTTTGTAACAAGGGGCGAAGTTATTAAATATTAAAAGATAGCGTAATCGAAAGAGTGGATATTTTACATATTTAGCCATGCGAAATACTATGTAAATAGAGTCTGGCATTTTTATTTGATCCTTTGCACGTATAAGAGCTTTCTGCTAGGTGCTAGTATCGAAAACTTTTTAGGGCAAAACGGGTCCCTAAGTAAATTAGAATCTCGTGCTAAGCCATTTTATTTTCTGGATTACATATTTGATAAAATCAAGAACTAAAGTTTTTTAAAAAAATCTACTATATCTATCTCAAAGCTCGCAAGCGGAACTCTAGTATCTATAATCCTAATATCTAATGAGGTATGCTTAACCTTCTCTGAATCAGTATTAACCTCCACAGCTTGTAGCCTAGGTTTAGCGAACTCAGATAGCTTTAGGAGTAGTTCTAATGCCTTCTGCCTCACAGCTGTGAGAGTTTTATATCTTTGTGTTTATATAAAAAAGTGTGACAGTGTCACACTAATTGGAAATTACAAATAATGCAGGGTCTCGCTGACAATACAGAGTATAAAGAACTGATAAACAAAATTGGTTTATCATTCACAACTAGAGAAAGACTACATTAAAAACCTTGAAGAAAAGAACAGAGCTTTGGAGGTAGAATTACAAGAACTTAAAAGTCAACCAGAGACAATTAAGACATTAGAAACGAAAAATAAATTTGACAATTCTAAAGATTATTTTACAATTGGTTCAACTGAAGATGAAGTAATTGAAGTTATGGGAGAACCTACAAACTATTTAATGACTGCACCTGAAGCGAGAAAATTCCATTATGGGATAAGTACAGTTTATTTCTATCAAGGCAAGGTAATAAGCTATGCTAATTTAGAAGGTAATTTAAAAGTTAAAGTAAAAAAATAAACCTTATAGAATGGACAATTCAGGACTTACGGCATTAATAATTTTAGCAATAATTGCATTCTTTTGGTTTTTACCAATATTAGTGATTATCAGCTCTCGTAAAACGACAGGACGAGAAAAATTAGCGTGGATATTAGGTGTGATTTTCATTTCTTGGTTTGCTTGGATTTTTTATTTGCTGCTTGCCCTAATTAAAAAGAAATAATGAGCGTGGAAGTTTTACTTATAATAGTTATTGGAATAACCCTTTTTGTTTTGAAACAATGGCTATTTAATGTAAAACGTAAACGAAGACGTGAATATTACAGAAACGTATATCTCAAATCAGACGAATGGAAACGGAAACGATATGTAGTTTTAAAAAGAGATAATTGGCAATGTATATATTGTGGTGCACGTGCGACACAGGTTCATCACAAAAGATAGACAAAAAAGAATATCGGGAAAGAACCAATTAAATGGCTCGTTTCAATTTGTAAACCTTGTCATGATAAACAGCATTGAAAGAATAAAAAGCCGAATGCACAACGATGTATATAAAAAACAGGCGAAATAGCAGTAAAATAAAGGCTTTTGGCTCGTATCAAAGTAAGTACTTAACCGAAAGTTTGGGGCTTTGAAATCGCCTGCGTTTCTTATACTAAACGTAAGTATTCAATAATGCGATAACGAACTAAAATAATCATATGATGATATTAAGCACTTGTTCATTTTTGTGTAATTATCTCATACCTACTGCGACTTTTAGGTTTAGATTCGCTATCTTTAAAAAGTAAATGTTAAAGCTATTATTCAATTACTATGTAGTGCTCAAGGCTTGCTGGATTGTCATCTTGTTTCAAGTGATAGGTTTTAGTGCACTTGTGATCATGGATCAAGGTAAGGATATTTTACAAGCTCTTTGTTTCACAGAAACAGGCTTATTAAGATATCATACCTGGTTTGCCTTATTTGGCATCACTTGGTGGAGCTGGCAGAGTTGGCGTACTTCACGTGTCATACTTCATTTTACTACATTTGATTTTGTAAAATTCAGTGATAGATATGCGGTTCAAGCTCAAGTATTAATACCGCGAGCACTGGGAGTGATGCCACTCCTCATTATGTGCTACGGACTAGTAAAGGTGACAGATTGGTCTAATTCGTTGGTATATATAACGATTGCGTTGGCTTTTTGGCTCTATCTATTTTACTACTTGCGTAAAGATATTATTGTCCTTTTCTTGAGTAGAAATAAATGGAAGCTTCTTAATATACCAGACTACATACAGGTTAAAAATGAGGCATATCCTGCCAAATTTATTTGGAGTAAGCAGAGAAGATGGATTCTTTTTAGAATAGCGTGTATCTCCATACCATTTGGCCTTATTATTATGTATCCAGTAAGTGTTCCTCAGTTTGTGGGTTCAGCTGCTGTTATATTATTTGCTCTTGGTGCTTGGTTATTTGCTGCTACGTGTCTCGATTTTGCAGAGCGACATTTCAGGTTCCCATTTACTTTTACGGTAATAGCCGCAGTGGTTGTCTTTAGTTTTTTTAATAATAATCACGAGATACGTACTATTGGTCATACGCAGGATACTAGATTATCCATTGCCTCGCACTTTGACCAGTATTACACGGCTAGAGCACAAAACACTTCGGATACCATTCCTATAATCCTAGTAGCCTGCCAAGGAGGAGGCGTGCGGTCTGCCTATTGGACAGCACAGGTTTTAGGCGATCTGCAACGAGCTAACCCCGATTTTGATAAGCAAGCCTATGCCTATAGCACCGTGTCTGGAGGTAGTCTAGGAGTGGCTACCTATAAGCAATTGCGTAAGCGGTCAGATGCTCACCTCACAGATGAGGCTCATCGGATATTGAGTAAGGATTTTTTGGCACCGGTGACTTCGTGGCTTGTAGTGCCAGATCTTATCCAAAAATTTATCCCATTCCCTATCAGATCATTTGATAGAGCCAAAGCATTAGAATACTCTTGGGAAGAAGCAGCCAAGTATGACGGTAAGTCAATGCTTGCTGGGGGATTTTTAGAAGAGTTTCAGAGTGATTCGTGTATCTATATATTCAACTCTACTCGGGTAGAAAATGGATATAGAGCACTACTAAGCAATGTCAAAATGGATCCCAAAATCTTTAATATGAGTGAAGATTTTTTTGATGTGACACATACAGATATTCCTATAAGTACTGCCGTTTCGGTTAGTTCTCGTTTCCCCTTTATTACTCCTCCCGGCTTGGTGTATGACAAAGATGGCAAACGCTGGGGACACTTAGTAGATGGAGGATATGTAGAAAATATGGGAGCTACAGCTATGCTAGAGCTATATGATTTTCTCAGAAAACGATCAGATGCCAAAGGCTACAAAGTGGAGTTTAAGCTCCTCTTTATCAAAAATACTAAGGTAGAGTATAGTTCTGAAATAGGAGGCTTGTACGAGGTGCTAGCACCGCTCAATACCTTTAGCAAGGTGTGGGTAAACAGCGGGCAGTATGATGAGTCTAATACTAATCTGAAAAATTTATATAACGGCGACAAAGCACATTTTATAACGCTAGATAGACCAGATGGTCAGCTTATTCCATTAGGTTGGTATCTATCGCCACAAGCTACCAAGCGAATAAGAGAGCAGCTAACTAGGCAGACTGCTGCGTTTAAGGAAGAGTTGACTCACTAGTTTTGGGTTTTCAGGTTGTTGTTTCTGATTTCGCATTCCGTTATTTCACTCCATGGCATACTCGTTTTCATTTATTCCACGCATATTTGTGATTCATGAAAGTTACATTTCTAGGAACAGGCACCTCGCAAGGCGTACCTATAATAACGTGCACATGTGCTGTGTGCTCTTCTACAGATCCTAGGGATAACAGATTGCGTACCAGTGTGCTTATAGAGACTGAGCACACCAATATAGTAGTAGATACCGGGCCAGATTTCAGACAGCAGATGCTTAGAGAAAAGGTACAAAAGGTAGATGCCATAGTATTCACGCATGGGCACAAGGATCATACAGCTGGTTTCGATGATATACGAGGTTTTAATTGGAAAACTAAAGAAGCTATGGAAGTTTATGCCAATGAGGAAGTAGAAATAGTTTTAAAACGAGATTTTCATTACGCATTTGCAGAACACAAGTATCCTGGAGTCCCTAATTTGAATCTTAATGTCATTCAAAACAAGAATTTTATGATTCGTGATGTAGCTATTACTCCTATAGAAGTTCTACATTATAAGTTGCCTGTATTTGGGTATAGAATAGGAGATTTCTCTTATATCACAGATGCTAATTTTATTAGCGATAGCGAAAAGGAGAAACTAAAAGGGAGTAAAGTATTGGTGCTTAATGCACTTCGTAAATCGGAACATATTTCGCATTTCACATTAGACCAAGCAGTAGCTATAGCCCAAGAAATAGGAGCGGAGCAGACTTATCTTATCCATATGAGTCATCAAATGGGATTGCATGCAGAGGTAGATCAAGAGTTGCCAGAAGGGATTAATTTGGCTTATGATGGCCTAGCAGTAACTCTGTAATTCAAAATAATAGTTAGGTGCTGTTTTACTTGCGGAGGAGTGTTCCGCTATTTTGTCTTATACTAATCTGCATCCCAATAGTTGTGC
>DNBZ01000219.1 GCA_003484585.1 Bacteroidota bacterium
TGATAAGTACTAAAAGAAATAACCCTAGTAATACTTTAAGAAATACTCGTCTGGCCAAGTTATTCTTTACATCATCTACCGATGCATACCCACGTTCCCAAACTTTATTCTGAATGCTATTTTTAGAAATATTTAACATAATTTTCTTTTAGCTTAGTTCTATTACGGTATCGCATTCTTTTATCACTCGCTCATTATTGGAGATTATTACTAGCGTTTTATCTTTACAATAATTCAACAAAAGATTAAGCAGTAATTCTCCATTTTGTGGTTTCAAGGCAGAAAACAAATCTTCCACAAATACTAGCTTCGGACTAGTCACCAGTGCTCGAGCTACCAATAGTCTAACTCTATCTGTGCCAGAGAAAACCCGCTCTGAATTCAAAATCACATAATCATACGCATCTGGGAAAGATTCTACTAACTTACTCAATCCTACTTGCTGCATTATTTTCACTACTTCTGCATCTGTAATCCCCTCTCTACCCAATGAAACATTTTCTAAAAACGAGCCGTAAAATATTTCTTGGTCATCTAATATGCAACCTATTTCTTTTCTAAGTTCTCGGATATTTAGATTTTGTAAGGGCACATTATTATACAATACGGACCCACTATAGTTGTCTATACTCGTGCTCAATATTTTAATTATAGCGGACTTGCCTGAGCCTGTATCACCGGTGATGCAAGCATTACTACCTGCAGGTATTTTAAAATTAACATCTTTATTTATTATATTTTTCTCAAACGTTCCGTAGATATCTAGATGCCTTAATTCTATCTCTATCTTGTCCTCCGCATTCAATATTATACCCTCATCAGAATCTTTCTCTAATGGCATGTCAGTCACTTTTCCCATCTTCTCTATAGAAGTAAGCACATCATAGATGGCCTCCATACTCATTATGAGTTTTTCTGAGGAGTTTAGAATTAAAATAATAACGATTTCTGATGCTACAAACTGGCCTATAGTAATGCTATTTTGAATAAGGAGAATGGCTCCTATCACGAGTAGTCCTGCAGTAACTAGGGTCTTAAGCCCTATAATACTGCCGTACTGGCCTAGCAGCACTCTGAAATGTTTCTTACGCGAGTTTATATAGTTATTTACTATCTCATCCGTTCGCTTCAGATTTAGATTAGAGGCTTCGCTCAGTTTAAAAGTAGGCAACGCTCTCGCCAGCTCTGTAAGCCAAAATGCCATTTCATACTTATTATTACTCTCTACTAAACTAGTTCTCATACCTGACTTGGATGTCATATAAATTATAAGAAACAGAATTAATAAAAGTACAAACCCAAATGCGATGAAAATAGGATGATAGAGAGACAGCAATATCAACCCAAAAACAATTTGAAGAATGGAGGTACTGAAATCCATTAGGATTTTACTTAAACTCTTCTGAATAGTAACCGTATCAAAAAAACGATTGACTAACTCCGGTGCATAATAATTTCCAAGCTTTTTAATTTGAAACTTGGGTATGCGATAGGCAAAATCAAATGCAGCTCTGGCAAATAGTCTTCGCTGTAGTATTTCTACAATGTACAATTGCATGATTTGAAAAATGCCTGCTACGGCTACACCCAGCATTACAATTACTGTAAGTATACCCCAACTAGCAGATAGTCTGCCTGCTAGCACTAATCCCATAATAGCCTGTATACCGATAGGCAGGGATAGGTTTATCAATCCATTGCACGTAGCATATAGATAAAGATAAATTAAATCTTTTTTATCTTGCTTCAGTAGGCCCCAAAAACGCTGTGTTGGTGTCATTTTATTCTTATTGAATGGTAGATGCGGTTAGGTGTAAAACAAATTCTTTGAGCGACTCATGATCATCTTCTGATACATCGGTAAGTCGAGGCAAGTGTTCACTAAAAAAAATCTGGTTATGGCAAGTCTCTATGATAGTAGAAGCTAGCGAATGTGAATGCTTATACTTAGGGTTAATATTTAATATGAGTTTAGATATTAGACTACAAAGGCCCTTGTATGCAAGGAATGCACCTTCATTATTTTCGGCATCTACATCTTTTACTAGATATACTTTAGCCCCTTCGGATATGATAATATTATACAATTTTTTCTCATCTATAAACTCAAAATTATCGTCTTGCTTTATAGGTGACGCGAGCAAATCGATGGCTGTTTCTAGTTTAAAAAAAGCGGAAGAGTGATTATAGGTTGTAATAAGAATGCGGTTTTGAAGCCAGCACCAATACCAGTTCACAAGATAAACAAGCAACTTATGTTTGTTTTCAAAGTAGCGATATACAGAAGCCTCAGTAGATCCCATAGCTAGGGCAAGCTTCTTAAATGTGAACTGTTCTAGCCCTATTTCGTCAAGCAGATTAATGCTTTCGCTTAGGATTCGCTTTCCTAGTTCAGACTCCGTCGGGTCTTTAAGACAAGCACTTTGGCTAACTTTAAATGTTACATTTGATAGCATAACTTATATGGTGCAATAGTAATACTATTACTCCAAAATGGTAACACTTTTATTTTAAAATTGTTTTATGTTTAGCCTGTCATTTTACAAGATTTTCTCCATCAAACTCTTTTGGTGTATTTAACCCAAGTAAATATAGTATAGTGGGAGCTATATCAGCAAGTTTACCCTCTTTTACAGAGTTTATTTCACTATCTAGCAAGTAGATAGGAACTAGATTAGTGCTGTGGGCTGTATTAGGGCTTCCATCCTCATTTACCGCCATATCTGCATTGCCGTGGTCTGCTATTATGATAAAACTATACCCCTCTCGTTGTCCATACTCCACCAGAGCTTGAGCACAACTATCGACTGTTTCACACGCTTTTACTATCGCATCAAAAACACCCGTATGGCCTACCATATCTGGATT
>DNBZ01000076.1 GCA_003484585.1 Bacteroidota bacterium
AGTTTGCCTCTTTTCTGCTTCTGTGGAAAAAGTATTTAATGCACTAATCAGGTTAAGGGCTCAAGGTAGTAAGTATGAAAAGCTAAAAAAAAACACCAATATATATTTGAGCTTTTTGTTTTACAGCAAATTTGTATCTGTTCTATCGGACTTTATCAAATATAATCGTAGACTTTTGCCCTAAAGAAATAAACTCTTCCACTAGAGAAGATCTATTTACAGAAATACATATGGCAACATTTTATATCATACACTCCAAATCTACAGACGCATTCTACACTGGGAGCAGCAATAACTTCGAGATGCAATTTGAGCAGCACAAAAACGGTCATTTCCCAAAGGGTTTTAAATCTAGTGCTAAGGACTGGGTAGCCTATTTCCTTATCCATGATATAGATATAGATACCGCCAATAGAATAGTGAAGCACGTGAAGAAGAATAAGTCTCAAGAATTCTTTGAAAGCCTAAAGGCAGATGGGTCAATGGCAGACAAGCTCGTAGAGGAATTCACTAATGTGAGATCACATCCTGAGAGCAATCAGGAGCCATCTTGATTAGGAGAGATCATCATTAAAGAAAGGCTCACTGATTGATAGTCACGTACAAAATTGAGCTTAGGTAAAGCTATTTGCAAGCTGACTTTGGTTGCCTCTAAAGCACTACTTCTATTTTCTGTACAATACCAAGCCTTACAACACCCATTCCTCGCTTCTTCCCGGTATAATTACCTTGGGCTGCAATGAGTCGTTTAGCGTATCTCTGAGGTCGTACATAGCTTCTTCTTCGCCGTGTACAAAGAATATCTTTTGTAAATGATCACTATCAGATTTTTCGAAATAGTCTGTAAGGCCTACTATATCTGGATGTGCACTAAACACATCTGTCTGTAGCACTTTGGCAAATACATATTTGTCATTCCCTTTTATGCGGATAGAACTTTTACCTTCTAGCAGCTGAGCACCTAGTGTGCCTGGCGAGCAAAAACCTGCTATAAGCACAGTACATAGTGGATTCTGAATATGATCACTGATGTGATGCTGTATTCTACCCCCTTCGAGCATTCCCGCACTACTTACTATAATGCAAGACTCTCGGTATAGTTCCATGTCCTCCACATCTTCCTCATCCTCTACCAGATGTAGGCTTTTAAAATCGAACAGACTACCTGCTTCTTCTCTGTGGTGTTCTTGTGCTTCTTCGTTTAGATAACGCACAAACTTATTATGAATATTGGAGCTAGCCAGTGCCAGCGGACTATCAGCAAATACGCGTACTGGCGGCAACTTACCTTCAGTAAATAGTTTTTTGAGCGTAAAAAGTACCGACTGTGTTCTACCTACACTAAAAGCAGGAATTATCAATCTACCTTCTTGATTTATACAGGTATTGGTCACTTGCTCTATGAGCACCTCTTCTGCTGAGCGAGTTTCTTTGTGTTTTCTGTTGCCATAGGTAGTTTCAGATACCAACACATCTAGACCTGGCATAGGCTTAGCGTCTACTATGAGCTTTGCTCCTGGATTTCCTAAGTCACCCGTAAAACCGATAGTCTTAGTACGTCCACCTTCTTTTATCTCTAATCGTATACTCGCAGCTCCTATGATGTGACCTGCTTCATATAAGGTGAAAGATACGTCATCATTCAACTCAAATTTTCGATAATAGTCGTACGTTAAAATCTGCTCATTGGCTTTTTTCACTTCTGCAAAACCGTATAGCCTTACACCCTTATTGCGTTTGCTATTATTATTCTGAATATTTACAGAATCTATCCAAAGCTTTTCTAGCAAATAAGCAGTAGGCTCTGTGCAAATTATCTCACCTCTAAAGCCTTGTTTTACTAGATTAGGAATATTGCCACTGTGATCTATGTGAGCGTGCGTAAGAAGTAGTACATCTACATCCTTCGCATCAAACGCAAAGTTTGCGTTAATTTCTTTATTTGTTTTATCTTCATAATCTATCCCGCAATCTACCAGTATGGTATATCCGTTGTCTAATTCTAATAAGTGCATGCTGCCCGTTACTTGCTTGGCAGCTCCCCAACATGTGTATTTCATCTATTACTAAACTTACCGTGCAATAATAAGTTTGTAAAGGGTATAAGTCGAATTTGCTTCACTGTAAATCTTAACAGTGTACGCACCACTGGCTAAATGAGTTATGGAGATAGGCTCCATGCCTTCTGTTTGCTGTACTAAAACCTCTACTCCGTATGAATTAATAAGGGTAACTTCTAATGGTCCTGCTATTGGGGTTGAGATACTAAAATGTGATGCTGCGGGTAATGGTAGTAGGTTCACTTGATTTCGATCTAGCTTCTCTACTCCTACTACACCTTGTATTCTGCTAAAATATAACGTAGCAGCTACAGCTCCTTTTATAACTTCTTTTAACGCAGGAATATCAATATTGGCAGTAATATCAGTTGCATTATGATAGTGCGGATTGGGAGTATTTTGGTACAGACCTGTTACCACAAGACCTACATCTTCAAAAGGCTCGTAGTCCGACCTTTCTGCTCTTCCTAGTATAGGTGATATAGTAGTATATAGATAGACTAATCTACCTAGCGTATCAGTCTTACGAGACGACATTTCATTATTAGAAAATGGCGAATCATCTTCGTCTCTCTCGCATACTATGGTAGAATTATTAGAGGTAATGGCTCCACCTATTTGATCTAGATTGATCATCAATTGTATTTCCTCTTCCGTTTCATCTGCTAAGGTATTTGCCACATAATGTCTACTTCCTACCAAACCATTTTCTTCTGCCCCGAAATTGACAATACGTACTCCTATTTTAGTATCTACATCTTTTATAAGCCGGGCTATTTCTAATGTAGCTATTACTCCACTCCCATTATCATTAGCTCCTGGGCCTTCATCCACAGAGTCAAAATGTGCACCTACGATAATCCATTTATTAGGTTCAGATCCAGGTTTCTCTACTATTACATTATACGAAGTGTCTTCACCTACAAGAAAGGTATCTACTATAGGACTGTAGCCTAATGCCGTGTATCTATTAATAAGCCATACGGTAGCACTATCAAAGCCTGCTGTTCCAGTAGCTTTAATGCCGATTTTCTCGTAGGCATATACTTGCTCTTCTATAGAGTCTACAAGGTCGCACTGCCTTGCAATCCGATACTCGAACTGCTGAGCAAACCCTACATGGGCACTGCATAATATTATGAAAAGGAATACTTTCTGCATTTTTCCAAATGTAGCGAAATGTTTAGCGTAAGAACGTCTTCTATCGGCAAGAACTCTGCAATTTTTTCTGGCCATTCTATAATGCACAGATTACCTGAGTCTATATATTCCATAAAACCAATATCTTCTATTTCTTCCAGCGACTCTAGTCTATATAAGTCGAAATGATGAATTTGGTTACCATTAACCTCATACGTATTAACTATACTAAAGGTCGGGCTATCCACTTGGCGAGCATCTCCACCTAAATGGCTTACAAGGTATTTTACCCAAGTAGTTTTACCTGCACCTAGAATACCGTGCAATAGATAGATGTGCTTTTGCTGGGATACCACGTATTCCATCATACGTGTGTGATCATTTTCTATGTCACAAATTTCGAA
>DNBZ01000054.1 GCA_003484585.1 Bacteroidota bacterium
GTTTCTGGGCTGTTTCTGCTCATGAGTACTATTTCTACTATCCGTTTATTGGCCTGGTTGTTAAGTTGTAACAAGCTCTTTACTAGATAGAAAGCAGATCCTATTTTGAGTGGTTCGTTCTCGCGGTCTAGTTGATATTTTCGGTAACCTGCTATGCCCTCTTTTTCAAAAAGGGCATTTCCCTCTTCTAGGTCAAATAAGGCTCTAGAGGATACACCTACTACTAGTATGTCTGATAAGTCTACGGGCATAAAATTCAAATGTATTATTTTTCTATCTATTCAAATACTTACGTACTAAAATGAGAATAGGTATAAGTGCAGAATACCCTATAAAAAAGGGTAGTATGTAGTGCTCTAATTGTAACACAAGTAGTATGGCTATGATGAATAACTGAGAACCCAAACCAAGAGCAGAAACCACGGTCATAAACCAGTTAGGGAAGTTTTGCTTTTTAGGTGCAGTTGAGTCTGCGTGGTATATAGCTTGGTCAAAAGTGCGATAGAGTAAATTAAAAATGTGATACAGTATGTCTACATTTTTTTGTTTTTCGCCTGGCAAAGCCTTTGGAGCTTTCTTCTCGTTTATGCGGCTAGTATCGTCACCATCATACTCGTTGCGTAAGATTACATAGTAGTAATTATATAACGTGCCTTGGAGCTGCACACCTATGAATGCTAAGATAGCTATGACTATAGAGCTAGAAGTAATGTACCATATGCACCCGAGTACTAAGAAGTTTAGGATTATATCAAAAATAGAGTCTAAATATCTTCCCGTATATGATGGAGTTTCTTTTACTCGAGCTAGTTCTCCATCAGCAGCGTCTAGTATAGATTTGAGTATTAAAAATAGTGCTGCTAAGAAAAAGTAATGTGAGAGTATAAAGTAACAAGCAATTAACCCAACTACTCCAAATGCCAGTGTTACGTGTATGGGTGTAGCCTTTGTATTTTTAAGCGACCTTGCTATCCAGCGGGCAGGTTTACGGCCGTAGTCAGATAAGTCTATAAATTGGTAAGCCGCAGGCAATTTACTCATTAGTAATATATTAAAACAAGAGGCATGGTTTTTTGTTTTGATGTGATGTGAAAAGTCAACCTACTCTAACTATTATACTTATTTAAGACAACTAAATCGTTACAGATCGTACTCCATATTAGCCAGGTTTAGTCTTAGTCCTAATCTAAATATTTGGTTCGTTTTGTCAGCCATTAAGATAGTGTTAGATTGATTTCGAAAATATATCCCTGCATCTATAAATAGGTTTTGCCATAGCATATAGCTCGCATTAAAAGAGATCACGGTCACCCTATTCTCTATACCTTGAAATAAGTATACATTTTCCTTATTTGATAAATCATCTGTGCCTCTCGTAATATCACCGCCATAGTTTATGCCAGTTCTGCTGCTATCTATGCCCTGCACAGAGTAGGAATAAAGTAATCCTAGGTTTAGTCTATTGATGGGTTGGTACTTTAGTATGGTTAGATATTCTCTAAAATTAGCACCAAGTGGATGAGCTAGAGACTGATTGTAGTGTATCCAGTTTTGTGAACTGCCGTAATGTCGGTATACGTGGGGGCGTACTTGGTTCACTTCTACTTGTGCATCAAGATTATGCACATTTGCTATGTTTAGGTATTTCAAACCTGCTTGGTAGCCCCACTTGTTTACCCAAGAACTACTTTGGCTAAAAAACTCTTTTTTGACGAATTCGTCAAAAATGAGCTGCCCGTAAAATTGAAGTCGTATGGGTAAGTTCCATTTCCAATCTATGCCTAGCATTACATTATCTGAGCTCTCCAGACCGTGCTCTACAGCTCTGTAAAATATAATCGGGTTTAGATAATCTATTTCGTAGCCTCCCGATTCTGTGGTATCATTTCGATCAAAGATTACATTTTCAAACAGCCCTAGAGTAAAGTTTTCACCTAGGTTAATGCTCAAATGGTGCAGAGCAGAATACTTGCGAGCAGTGGCATCTTTTCCCTTATAGCCCTGATAATCTGTGTGTACAGAGTATAGATTCGTATAGTTTATTTTCCAAACCTTAGTGTTTATTTTAAAGAAGGTATTGGGTGTGGCTACGTCTGAGAGTATGAGAGAACGATGTCCGTTACCTATGAAATTTTTGTCATGACCAAACTGCAAAGTGATTTCTTCTATGGGTGAAGCTGTAATATATCCTGCCACGTTAAAAAAGTCACGAGCATCGTTTTTATAAGATTTTGCCAGGGTGGTTCCAGTCACATTAACATCATTGGCATATCGCTCTCGTAGGTAGTTTGGGAAACGCACTTGATTTTCTAATGCATAGCTATAGAATCCCACTTTGTTGCCTATGGTGCCTTGTAGTTCTACTCCTCTACTATTGCGATATGTAGTGATGGAGTCGTATTTATCCTTACCTCCACTAAAACCAAGTACAGGATTTATACTCATTTTAAAACGCTCTTCGTCTACCATATACAAGTTGCTTTCTATAGGAAAGAAGTTTTTTAGCAGGGGTTTTCTCTTTAGGTCTTTGGCATTTTCAGAATTAAAAAGGTAGTTGTCTAGCTGGAGATATCTCAGGTTAAATTCATCTACCGTCGAGTGCTTATCTTCAATTAGATGTTGGCCGTTATTGGCTATATCTTTTCCTACGGCAAGTCTATTGTATGGTTTTACTCCGGTGAATAAGTCCTGAGACATACCCCCATTAAGTATTTCTAGTCTATCGATAAGGTGATAATTGAAATAGCCAGATGTAAGCGGACTCTGAGCCCAAGAAAGTAGGGTGACGGATACGGTTAGTAAGAAAGTTATTATTCTTTTCATAAGAAAGCACAAAGATAAGCAGCAATGGTCATTCTATTTTTATTAGATGCTTAGGTATAATTTTTGGCATTTTTGTATATACGGAAGCAGACTCATTCGGGTCAAAGTTTTTTATATGCCTATATCTTGTGGGAGTTTAGTTTAGTAATGAAAATCTTTGTATTGTACTTTCGCCACAGTGTCTAGTCAAGCCAAAATACAAGAACTAACTGCCGAGCTAAAGCAGCATAATTATAATTATTACAT
>DNBZ01000290.1 GCA_003484585.1 Bacteroidota bacterium
GTATTGGCACTCAGATGTGTATGCCTGTGAAAGTAGGAGATTATACGGACTTCTACAGCAGCATAGAGCACGCGACTAATCTTGGAAAGCTTTTCAGACCAGATAGCGAACCATTATTACCCAACTGGAGACACATACCGGTAGGATATCACGGCAGAGCCAGTAGTATTATTATAAGTGGTACACCCATACATAGGCCAAGTGGACAGAGCAAAGCTCCTACTGCAGATGCGCCGAGTTTCGGTAAAAGTAAGCGACTAGATATCGAGCTAGAAATGGCGTTTATCATAGGGGAAAATACAAATCTAGGAGAACCCATAAGTTTAGAACACGCAGAAGAACACATCTTTGGAAAAGTAATATTCAATGATTGGAGTGCTCGAGATATTCAAGGTTGGGAGTACGTTCCACTAGGTCCATTCTTAGGTAAAAACTTTGCATCATCTATCTCTCCGTGGGTAGTGACTATGGCTGCATTAGAGCCTTTCAGATGTGAGAGTATAAAGCAAGAACCTCCGGTTTTACCTTATTTACAGTATGAAGGTCAAAAGAATTTTGACATCAATCTAGAAGTGGGTATTGCACCAGAAGGTGATGAAGAGACTATCATAAGCGAGAGTAACTTCAAATATATGTACTGGAATATGGCACAGCAGCTTACGCACCATACTGTAAATGGGTGTAATGTGAATGTAGGCGATATGATGGCTAGTGGCACTATATCTGGAAGAGACGAGCACAGCTATGGCAGTATGATAGAAATAAGCCAAGGCGGTAAAAAGCCATTGGAGCTCAAAAACGGGGAAACACGTACATTCTTAGAAGATGGAGATACCATTACCATCAGAGCGTATTGCGAAAAAGATGGAAAGCGTGTAGGATTTGGTCAATGTAGTGGTAAGATACTACCGTAGACTATTCTTCCACATCACTTTCTGTTATCTCTTCGTCGTCGTGAAAATCGATGTGAATCTTATCTATATTAGCACTATCTAGCGGATTTTCCAGTGAGTCTAAAAATACAATTTCAGGGGGAACGTAGTAGCATAGTAAATCTACAGAGTAGTTATCCGGCTTTTTAAATTTACCTCTGGTAATACCAGATTTAGAATCACTCAAGGCTAGTTGCAAATAGCGAGCTACTAAGGGTAATCCTGTTCTGCCTCCTTGTCCATTTGCATTTTCGAAATGTATCCGCATATCTCTGCCACCTACCCAAGCACCCGTCACTAGGTCATGCATCACACTTACATACCAACCATCTGCGTAATCATTAGACGTTCCTGTTTTCCCTCCTATCTCATTGTTATCGCACACTCCATAGTTATATAGTGAGCGTGAAGTGCCTCCCGCTTCTTCTACTCCACCTCTCAGAAAATAAGTCATCGTATATGCATTGGAGCTTGTCATCACTCTAGTTTCGTCGTCATTCTTTCTATAGTCTTCCAGCATATCCCCTTCACTATCTTCTATAGTAGAGAGCCATCTCACCCTCTTCAGCTTCCCATCATTCACAAATACCCCATATGCTTGTACTAGCTCAAATAGAGACACCTCAGACGTGCCTAAGGCTACGCTTAAGTTATCTTGCAACTCACTATTGATTCCCATCTCATGAGCTAGTTTTATTATTTTCTTAGGACCTACTTTTTCTGCTAGTTGTATAGAAACTGTATTTACGCTCTTAGCCAAGGCACGACGCAGCATCATAGGTGCATAGGTGAAACCTAGATTAGCATTTTGAGGTTCCCAAACACCGGGCTTACCATCTATTACAGTACTATAGCTCAGTGGCTTATCTACTATTGTAGCACACGCATCCATCCCATCTTCTAAAGCAGCGGCGTACACCATAGGTTTAAAAGTGGACCCTGGTTGTCTTCTAGATTGCCAAACATGGTCATACTGAAAAAAACTCCAGTTACTACCTCCTACCCAAGCCACTACTTCCCCGGTCTGAGGGCGTATAGATACCAGACCACAATGCAACTGCTGCATATCAGATTTTATAGAGTCCATAGGCGTCATATCTACTTTCACTCGCTTGCCTCCATCAAATATTTCTATACGCGATTTTGTATTCATTAGCTGCATAGCTTCTGCATCTGTTTTGCCTGCTGCTATATGATTTTTGTATCTAATACTGCCTTTAGCAAACTTTTGTAATTCCCTTTCTAAAGGAGTCAGTTCCCCTTTGCTTGCAGATTTTCGTTGCTCTGCGATCCGCTTATCATACCATAGCTTGCCACCTAAACTAGCTTTAAAACTTGCCTGTATTTTTCTCATCCCTTCGCTTACAGATTGTTCTGCGTATCGCTGAGCTCGACTATTAATAGTTGTGGTAATCTTTAGACCTTCCATATATAGATTTACATCATTATCCTCACACCATTCTTTTAATTCTTTGGCTAGTGTCATTCTGAAATAAGGAGCAAGACCTTCATCTTTTATTATCTCTGTAATTTTTAGTTTCACAGGTTTTGCAACTAATTTCTGCACACTTACCGAGTCCAGATAGTCATATTTGAGCATTTGTGTAAGCACCACATTTCTTCTATCCAAGGCTCTATCAGGATGTGTCTTAGGATTATAATAAGAAGTACCCTTGAGTATGCCTACTAGCAGTGCAGACTCTTCTGGTTTTAGATCTATTGGTTCTTTAGAAAAATAATATTCTGAAGCACTCTTTATACCAAAGGCATTATTACCAAAGGTTACTGTATTAAAATAATGCGTTAGTATTTCATTTTTAGTAAAGAAGAATTCAAGTTTAAAACCCGTAATCCATTCTTTAATCTTGGCCGTGAGTGTGCCTACGAGAGGTATCCGTCCTAAGATACCTCCGGCTTTTCGCCCACGGGTTTTGTATAAGTTTTTTGCTAGTTGGTTAGTGATAGTACTTCCACCTCTCGTATTACCTCCAATAGTACTGGCCACAGCACCTCCCATGCCATAAATATCTAGGCCACTATGCTCATAGAACCTAATATCTTCTGTAGCTATCAGTGCATTTATTGTATTAGAATCTATTTCTTCAAAATCTACCGGTTTACGTTTCTCTACATAGTATGTCCCCATCAGTACTCCATCTACACTATACACTTCGGACACTAATGGAATAGGTGGTTTTCGTACATCTTCTATACTTGGCATGTAGCCATATAGCCAAAGAAAATTCACCTCGATACTTGCCCAAAATAAGAATAAGCAAAGCATAAATGTATAGCTCAAACTGCCAATTTTCTTTAGCCGACTGTAACTTTTGAAAGTTGTTCTATTAAAAAAAGAAATGGACCATATTCTCTTCCAAAGCTGATGTACTTTGATTACTGAACCCTTTACAGGCTGAGGCAACCTATGGTAATAGCTAGCTAAAAAAAATTTGATTTGTTGTATCATAATTCCACTTGGAATAACAGCGGAAATATACCTGAAAGACTAATGATAAATCCTATAAAATAACAAACTACAACTAGCTTATTATCTGCATTTTATCAATCTTCTGACATACGCTTTCTACGTGGGCGTAGCGTTCTTTCTTTCTTTTCTGGCTCCTCTCCTGGTTTAGGACGGGCCTCTTGTACACTTAGTGAACGGTCATTTATCTTCTTATTGTTTAGACGTAAAATAGCCTTCTGACCTTCGTAATTACCGCTCATGAGTACAAAACCATATCCTTTTGGTTTCTGATCATCCATATCTTTTAAAATTTTTACAGACTTTACTTCACCATATTGCTCAAATAAAGCTTGTAGTTCTTCCTCGGTTATCTTGTAATCAATGTTAGAAACGAATAAATTCATCTGTAGATACTAAATAGTAATTTTTGGTTTTATATTGAAAGAGGCATTTAGCTCTATCTTTGGACAAAAGTATTATTTCTCAAATAAACTCACATACCACCTCCTTGTTTATTTTTGCCCATACGTCAAATGAAAAAGATTTCAAACTACATCAACGGCAAACTTGTTGCTCCAAAAGAGGGTCAATACATAGATAATTACAATCCCGCCACAGGTAAAGTATACTCTCTGATCCCGAACTCCACAAAATCTGATGTAGATGATGCGATACAAGCAGCCAAAGAAGCTTTTAATTCTTGGGCTGATCTTAGGAATACAGAAAGAGCAGATTGGTTAGAAAAAATAAGCCAAGGAATAGAAAACCGAATGGAGGAACTTGCCTTAGCAGAAAGTACTGATAACGGTAAACCATTATGGCTAGCCAGGTCTGTAGATATTCCAAGGGCGAAGGATAATTTTAAGTTTTATAGTACAGCTATAAGACATTACTCATCAGAAAGTCACCAAACAGCAGAAGGTGTAATCAACTATACATTAAGAAAACCGGTAGGTGTAGCCGCATGTATCTCTCCTTGGAACTTACCTCTTTATCTTTTCACTTGGAAAATAGCTCCGGCACTCGCTGCAGGGAATACAGTCGTAGCCAAACCAAGTGAGATTACACCTATGACAGCTTACTTACTTTCTGAAATTTGCGTAGAGATAGGCTTACCAGCAGGCGTACTCAACATAGTACATGGTTTAGGCCATTCTGCTGGCAACGCATTGATTTCAAGTGACGATATAGATCTAGTATCATTTACAGGAGGTACGGCCACAGGAGCTCATATCGCAAAAATAGTGGCCCCTAAGTTTAAAAAGATGAGTCTAGAGCTAGGTGGCAAAAATCCTAATATCATTTTTGACGATTGCGATTTTGATAAAATGCTAAAAACTACGCTAAATAGCTCCTTCGCTAATCAGGGTCAGATATGCTTATGTGGCTCTAGAATATTGATACAACGAGGCATTTACCAAAAATTCAAAGAAGCTTTTGTAGAGAAAGTTAAAAAAATGAAAGTGGGGAATCCACTCAACGAGGATAGCAGATTAGGTGCCATCGTAAGTAAACCACATTACGAAAAAATATTAAGTTACATAGAGATAGCCAAAGAAGAGGGCGGCAAAATACTAGCAGGGGGACACGCAGTACATTTAGATGGCGAGCAGTCAGAAGGTTGGTATATAGCACCTACTATTATTGAAGGACTAGACCAGCAATGCCGTACAAACCAAGAAGAAATATTTGGGCCTGTGGTTACCATTCAACCTTTTGATACAGAAGAAGAAGCCATAACATTGGCTAACAGTACTGAATACGGACTTGCAGCCACTATATGGACTAGCGACTTAAGTAGAGCACATCGCTTAGGAAATGAAGTCGAAAGCGGTATTATCTGGATCAACTGCTGGTTACTAAGAGATCTTAGAACTCCATTTGGCGGAGTAAAAAACAGTGGAGTCGGACGAGAAGGTGGCTGGGAAGCACTAAACTTCTTTACCGAACCTAAAAACGTTTGTATTAAATACTGAAAACCTAAGTTCGATTCTGCTTCTCGATCATAACACAGACTAAAAACATCAAATAAAAAAAGGGGGCTCAAACAACTTAAATTTGTTTGAACCCCCCTATGGTATAAGTCGTTTTTAGTAATCGTCTTCTACGAATCCAGTTCTACGGTGACCTGTAATCTCATATTCAGTTCCAGGATCATCACTAAATGTAGCTTTTACGTAGATACTATCTACAAGTACACCAGTCTTCGATACTCCACCATCAGCGATTATTTTACCTTCCATTATAGTGATGGTCTCATAACCCTCAAAATTCTGATTTACAGAATCTATAGGATCAACATTCTCATCACGTATAACGTCCAATGTATCATATGAATAAACAGGAGCTTCTATATTATCTCCAGTACCTGCAAAAGAGTTATCTCCTGCATTTGCATCAATCTTAGCTTTAACAGGCCAAATGTGACCAGCATCATCAAACCATATTTGATTACCGTCTGCAGCTGCAGTTGTATAAGTCATTACTCTTTCATGACCTACCACAACAGCACCTCCAGTTAGTGTTTCTACAAACCATTCTCCAGCAAGTTCGCTGCCAGGAATAAGTTCTTTCTCATATTCTTCTTGACACGCAGCTAATCCAATAACTAACAATGTCAAAATAATTATTTTTTTAAATTTCATTTAATTATTTTTTTTAAAGTGCAACTTGTGTTAATTCTACATCGAAACTATATCCATATGACCATTCACATGTTAGGTTCAAAGTCTTAGTAACAGGATCTGCCGTAAGTTTCGCATCAGTAATAGCTCCACCAAATCCATCATTACTAAAATCTGTAATTGAGTACGTATTTAAAGGAATACTTGTAGCAGTAACAACGCAACCACCACTTTTATACCCAAGACCGTAACCTGTACCTATCTCGTAATATCCTCCAAAACCACAAGAAAACTCATATGTTCCGTCATCGTTTTTCCAAACTAGAACATACTCAAGATTACTAAATTTAGGATCCCCATTTCTCACGATGGTCGAAGTATATAAACCTGCTATACTATTTACCATATCACCTGTTTCTACAACGTATACACGTCTTTCAGAACTACCATCAAAACCATCAGCATTTGTAGCCGTATATGTAACATCATAGCAGTCCGCCTTGGATAAATCGAGACTTGAACCACCTCTATAAGCACCAGACGCAGTAGTCGTAACTTCAATTTCAGCACCATTTTCAGTTGCTGATACTCCTGGATCAGTATATGTACCTCCTTGTGGTACAAACACTACGTTGTCTCCAACGACAGTTATCAATGGGTAATTGGTTACTCTTGATTTATCTGCGGTAGTTTCTTTATTACACGCTGAAAACAAGAGGAAAGCAAGTCCCAAAATTGTTAAATTAAATTTTTTCATTTTTCTACTTTTTTAAATTTTATTTCTGATCCCACCAAACTTTTGTTGCTAAACCATTCGCTGGTTGGCTTGGTGCATTACTATTTCTTACAACCTCTACATCTGGTACTGACAATCTTCTAGGAGTCGCAGTGCCTGACAATACAGAAGCATATGACAGAGTTCTTTCTCCGATATTCCCTGGTGTACCTTGAGCATTTGTAGATAAAGGTGGTTGTTGAGTTCTGTTTACTTCAAAGAATGCTTCAAGATTTTGACTGTTGCACATTGCAACCCATTTTTGCATCATTATTTGAGCAATATCAGTTTCTACATCACCAGTAGCATTGTAAGCATACTTATTGCCGGCTCCATAAAAACTTGAACTTGTTGACAAGCCGTGCATTGCAAATGAAGCATCTATTCCTGCCTCATATTCCGCTTGTGCCCCAGCACCTGCAGCATATCTTACCATAGCTTCGGCTTTTAAGAAATGCAACTCAGTCATAGTTATAAAATAAACTGGTGTCGTTGCTTCGTAATAAGGTATAGACAAATCGTCTGAAGAAATATCTCTATTTGCAAAATCACCTTGCTCCTTAGCTTGATGAGCAGATCCCCCTGCCATATATAATACATCAAGTCTATCATCAACAGGTAAAGAATCCCTAAGAAACTTAATCATTGTGTTACTTGCTCTGTTATTCACATCACCAAGTCTATCTACTTGTATTTCATAATACGGATTACGTTGTCCTTCTCCTGAACCAAAGCTACTCATACTTGCATCAGCAGTTAAGAAATTATCTTCAGTTAACAAGGCATTGATTTCTGCACCTTTAGGTGATGAAGTATACGATTGTCTCATATACATCTTCAGTTTAAGTGTATTCGCAAATCTGATCCATTGATCCATATCTCCTGCAAAAATTATATCGGCAGTAGACAAATCATTTGTTGACGGATTAGCTTCATAAGCAGCAATCGCTTCATCTATTTTGCTAATAATTGCAGGATATATATCTGCTCCATTATCAAATTTAGGAGTTGTATTAGCAGCCCCCGCAAGAGCTTCAGAATAAGGTATCTCATTGTACAAATCAGCTAACATTTGAAAAGTATAAGACTCACAAAGTGTCGCTACTAAAGCATAGTTAGTAGCTCCAGTCGCATTCGCTTCCTCTTTAATGTTTCTTAAATTCTCTAATGCTCCGGTATAAACTTCAGACCATTCTCTATCAAACTCATCTGTAGTTACTCTATAAGAATCCATATCCTCATATTGCCCTGCATCAGGACTTTGAGTACTATACTGAGCCCAAAAACTTCCTAGGTTGTGGAAAGATCCACCAAAGGTGACAGCCATAGATGCTTGTGCCCCTGGCAACTGTAGGTTCATGCCTACAGCTCTTACGCTATCTTGGTTTTCGTTTACATCTAAGAACTTTTTACAACCATAGGTTGAAGCTAATAATGCGACGAAAACTATTTTAAATATATTTTTCATTTCTTTTAAATCTTAATTGTTAAAGTGTAAATCTTAAAGCAAAACCATAAGAGCGTGTTGTTGGGTTAGCACTAAACTCTCCAAACTCTGCATTAATTCCATTTCCAAAAGTGGTAGCTTCAGGATCAACGTATTGATTCTCAACCGGAGTCCATAATAATAGGTTTCTTCCTATTATACTGAAAGACATACCGCTAAATGGCATTTTTTCTATTGATGAAGCTGGTATAGTATACGTTAAAGCAAGCTCACGTAACTTAACAAAAGACTTACTGATCACATTGTTTCTATCAAAAGCTTCAGCTCTGTGATAATCATCCATATGTGCTGGGTCTACCGCTATAGTATTTTCTTCATATGTAAAAGTTCCGTCACCTTGGTCAATTTTTCGAACCGAATTCGGAACTACAAATGGCTTTCTGTCATTGTAAGCTGTCTTGATAGAATTCCCAGTAAAGTGATTAATATCCGCAGTTCTTGAGAACATTAATCCTCCCTGACGAGCATCAAATAAGAAATTCAGTCTGAAAGCTTTATACTTTAGTTTACTGCCAATACCTAGCATATAACCAATTTGAGAATTTCCGTATTCCTCTTTTTGTGTAGAAGCTACTGGTACGCCATCTGCATCTACAACTACTTGACCAGAAGGAGAAGTTTCAGGAACACTTCCTTCGAAAACACCAATTGGCTGACCATTTCTGGCAGTAAATGAAGTAGTAGACAAGCCACCAAGATTAAAATCTTCAGAGAGACCCCTAACTTCATTTAAGTTTTTAGAGAAATTTCCAAATATGTCCCAGTTAAGTCCATCCTCTTTTCTTAATACTTTGTAAGAAGCGACAATCTCAACACCCTTATTTAGGATGTCAGCAAAGTTAGATATTTGATTAGTACCCCCTGCTGAAGGTGCAACAGCTTTGAAAAGAATCATATCATCAGTAACTCTGCTATATAGAGTTAAGTCAAGTGAAGCTCTATTATCAAGTGCTTTTAAATCTAAACCAAATTCCCACTCTCTGTTATACTCAACTTTCAAATCAGGATTTGCCAAGTTGCTATTTATACTGAAAGAGTTAACTCCTCCAACTGGGAAATTCATTGATCTAAATGGCATATCAATAACTGATTGGCTATAATATCTATCAAAAGCGTAAGATGGTGCGTCATTTGCAGTTACACCATATCCGAATCTAACCTTAGCAAATGAAATTGCTTTTGGTAAATTTAGTCCTTCTGATAAAACATAACTTACGTTAGCTGACGGATAGTAATATGCATTACTTTCAGATGGCAAGGTAGAAGATTGATCTCTTCTAAGTGAAACGTTTAAGAATGCAGTATTTTTATAATCAAGATTAGCTAAACCATAAAAGTTAACTTGCCTTCTTGAGGCATTAGACTCAGAAATGACAGGTTGACTTGGACTGTTCTGGATATTATAAAATCCTGGGATATCTAATGTACTTACAGAAGCAAATAAACTATTATTTGATCTACCGTTAATGTTCATACCACCGGTTAAATCTAATTTAATTAAAGAATTGATCTTCTTGTTCCAAGTAAGCATAACATCATTGTTAAATTCTTGACTTCCTGAACTTTGCTCAGAAACAAACCCTGGATCATCTATTGAACCTCCGTTTGGCCCTTGTGGCAATAAGATAGCTCTATGATTATGAATATTATTATCATTCATATCATATCCAAATCTATATAGAACCTTAAGGTTATCTTTTATATCATACGAAGTTTGAAGATTACCATAAATTTTTCTTCCTTTATAGCTATTCCCATTTTCATTTAATATGAAGTAAGGATTGGTAACACCATATCCTGTAAAGTAATCCTCTACATTATAGAACGGTGCATTATAATCTTGCATATCAACTACACTCATATTACGAGGCAATTGCATAGTATTATTATATGTTCCTGACTGACCTTGACCAGTTGGGACAAACGTACCGTCTGTCATTGCAATGTTTACACCTCCAGAAACTGTTAATTTATCAATTTTTGTTTGTGCTTTAAGAGTTATAGTATTTCTATCATTAATATCTACTTGACCTGGATAAATCCCGTCTTGCTTTACGTTTGAGTAAGAAGCATAGAAACTACTTGTTTCATTTGCACCAGATACTCCAATACTATTATTAATAGACTTACCTCTTTCAAAAAACTCTTTTACGTTATTTTCTAATGGAGAATAAGGAGCAAGTAGTTGAGCGTTATCTACTACTCTTCCATAAACTCTATCTCTTCCATCAAATTTTGGGCCCCAAGAACCATTTTCGTCAAGCCAGTGATTTCCATCCCATCCTTGACCAAATTCATTTTGAAATTCTGGCAGTCTAAGTACGTTAGAAAAAGTAGCTGATCCATTATACTCTATACCTAGCCCTTTTTTA
>DNBZ01000153.1 GCA_003484585.1 Bacteroidota bacterium
AATCAAGCTTGTGCGAGGTGCTTATATGGAAAAAGAAGCAAATAGAGCATTGGAATTTGGCTATGATAATCCTATTCAACACAGCAAAAAAGATACAGATGAGGACTATGATGAGGCTATACGCCTTTGTTTTGAGAGTAGAGATGTAGTTAGCTTTTGTGCTGGCACACATAATGAAAAGAGCTCACTGCTCTTAGCACAACTAATAGATGAAAGTGACGTAGCAGTAAATGATGATCGTTTTTGGTTTGCACAACTATATGGAATGAGTGACAACATAAGTTATAACCTAGCAGCAGCAGGGTATAATGTAGCTAAGTACCTTCCTTATGGCCCTATAAAAGAAGTTCTTCCCTATTTGAGTAGAAGAGCTCAAGAAAACAGTAGCGTTAAAGGACAGGCAAGTAGAGAGCTTAATCTAATACAACAAGAAATAAAACGAAGAAAACTAGCGAAGTAATAGGGTTTAGTTTCTTCGTACATACTAAAAGAAGACGAGAAGTACTACAATAAAGTGGCTCCAGGAGTATTGCTTTTTATATAACCGTGGTCTATTTTTAGATTTTCACCCTCTGCTGCTTGCTTAGCCAGCTTGTCACATATTTCGTTTTCGGTATGTCCACTATGGCCTTTTACCCAGTGAAAATACACCTTATACTTAGCGTATTCATTCAAAAAACGTTTCCATAGATCTTCATTTTTTTTGTTCAAAAAACCTTTTTTCACCCATCCAAAAACCCATTTCTTTTCTACAGCATCTATCACATATTTAGAATCTGAATAGATATGTATTTCTTTATCACGTGCAGTATCATTTAAGGATCGCAAGGCTTCTACTACTGCCATTAGTTCCATTCTATTATTAGTAGTAAGTTGGTATCCTTGGCTTATTTTTTTTTCCTTGCCTTTATACTTCATCACTATACCATAGCCACCTGGGCCAGGATTGCCTAGTGAGCTGCCATCAGTATATATTTCTATTATTTCCAAGGTGTACTTGCTGTTTTTTCTAATAGCAGGAAATCTGCAACCACAAAGTTACTTCCTCCTATAAATATAGCAGAATTATCAGTGGTTTCATTTGCTTTTATGTTTTCATATACACTATCTATAGCTTCCTGTATGGTAGTGTAGGAAGTAACGGCTAGACCTGCAGCATTAAATTTTTGGGCAGCAAGTTCCGTTTCCATCCCTCGGATCACATTTGGTTTTACTAGAGAGATACTTAGTGCCTTTGGCCAAAGAGGAATAATGGCCTCCAGGTCTTTGTCTTTTACAAAACCTAAAATCAAATGTAAGCCTTTTTGTAAAGCAATAAGTTGTTCCGCTATTAGTTGAAGTCCTTCCTCATTATGAGCTACATCACAGACCACTAATGGCTTCTGATTTACTGTTTGCCATCTTCCTTCGAATTGCGTAAGTGAACAGACAGTGGCAAGTCCTTCTAGCGTTTTTTCGGTGCTGGTAGGAAAAGTATCTTGTAAAAGGGCTTCACATTGCACGGCACATCCTATGTTCCATCTTTGATGCTTGCCTTGTAAGTCAGAGTAAGCATCCGTTTTCTTATAGTGATAAAGAGGTGCTTGAAGCTCTGTAGCTTTGGTTTGTATTACTGCCAGTGGAGATGCTTCTATATGACCCACTATCACGGGTACAGATTCTTTGATGATACCGGCTTTTTCTGCGGCTATGAGTTCCAGAGTATCACCAAGCATATCCTTATGGTCATACCCTATAGACGTGATAATACTAGCTAATGGTGTTACGATATTAGTACTGTCTAATCTGCCTCCTAAGCCGGTTTCTATAATGGCTACATCCACTTGCTCTTGAGCAAAGTATGAGAATGCCATAGCCACTGTGATTTCGAAAAAAGAAGGTTGTATTTGCTCTATATGTTCAGCTATAGATTCCGTAAAATTAATTACAAATTGTTGCGTACAGAGTTCTCCGTTTACTTTTATCCTTTCTCTGAAATCTACTAGATGAGGAGAGGTGTATAGGCCTACCTTATATCCATTTGCTTGATAGATTGCTGAGAGTATATGAGATGTGGAGCCTTTGCCATTAGTGCCGGCTACGTGAATCATCTTTAGATTACGTTGTGGATTACCCATTGCATTGCAAAGCTTAACGATATTGCCTAAATCTTTTTTGAAAGCTACAGCACCAACCCTTTGGTACATCGGTAACTTAGCGTACAGATAATCAAGCGTTTGCTCGTAGGTCAAGATATTTTATTGAAGTTTGAACGTGAAGCTAAAGTACCCACAACCACCGCTAGAACCACTGGTATTGGTAAACTTAAATTGCTTCATAGCATCTATAGCTCTTTGTCTGAGACGTAGATCTGTACTCGTATTTGGATCTCTGTCTGGAGAGTATTTAATACTAGATGGTATCACGTTTCCAGATCCATCTACACATACTTTTAGGCGTATTACACCTTGCTCTTGCACTCCGCCATCTGGCTGCTTTATTTTAGCAACTTTAAATCCGCTTATGTTTCCTTTTATTCCACTACCTACACCATCTCCATCAGATGGCCCGTTACCTCTATCGCCAGTTCCACC
>DNBZ01000362.1 GCA_003484585.1 Bacteroidota bacterium
GGCTATCAGGTGTACTCTATCTCAGACCAAAGAAAGATTACAGAAGAGGGGGTTATTTTTAGAAGTCATATAAACGGTTCTAAAGTACTTTTCACCCCAGAAAATGTAATGGATACGCAGCGTACCATTGGGGCAGATATTATAATGGCATTTGATGAGTGTACACCGTATCCTGCTACTAGAGAGTACGCCACTAATTCTATGCATACTACCCATAGGTGGTTAGATAGATGTATCAAACGATTTAGCGAAACGGAGCCAGTTTACGATCATACTCAGCAACTATTCCCTATTATACAAGGCAGTGTTTTCGAAGACTTGAGACTACAAAGCACAGAGTATTGCCTGAGCAAAGATACCGATGGAATAGCCATAGGAGGTCTATCTGTAGGTGAGCCGCACGAAGACATGTATCGTATCACAGACCAAATATGTAGTATAGTGCCAGAGAACAAAGCACGCTACCTTATGGGAGTGGGTACGCCAAGTAATATACTGGAGTGCATAGCATTAGGCGTAGATATGTTTGACTGTGTCATGCCTACTCGAAATGCTCGTAATGCTATGCTTTTCACCAAGGATGGTACTATGAATATGCGAAACAAAAAGTGGGAAAATGATTACTCTGCAGTAGATGATGAGCACACACCTAGATATAGCAAAGCATATCTTAAGCACCTTTTTAAAGCTAAGGAATACCTTGCTGCTCAGATAGCTAGTGAGCATAATTTACGGTTTTATCTATGGCTAGTGACAGAGGCTAGAGCACATATACTAGCAGATACCTTTGTAGAATGGAAAAACGAAATGGTAAAAAAACTAGATAAGAGATTATGATAGATGATATATATAATAGAGCTAAGCTGCTAAGTAAGACTTGCATTAAAATAGCACTAGTACTACCAGCAGAAATCACGATGTGTAATCTTATGCGTGGCCACTTGATAGAGAGATCTACAGACATGGCGATAAAGGCAAAAGGACTTATGGTGACTCAAAATCCTGATTATTTTCTAAAGAAACTGGTAGAAGCCAAAGAGTCTTGTGACGGCTGCACATACTGGCTAGAGCTAATAGGCGAAGAGAACTATCTTGATTCTACTATCATTAATCCAATTTTAGAAGAAAGTATAGCCATTTCTCATTTATTTGCCCTTGCCATTAAGAAGATTAAACCAAGCTTTTAGGTTCTTAATACTATATCGCAACACCACGTGAAATTAACCAAGATTGATTTATATATCATCAAGAGATTCTTAGGAGCATTTATGCTTGCCTTGGGTCTGTTCACGGTTATTATTATAGTATTCGATCTATCAGAAAAAATAGATGATTTTATGGAGAATGATGCTCCATTTACGGAGGTTATCTTCAATTACTATGTCAATTGGGTGCCGTTTTTACTCAATCTGTTTAGTCCTGTTTTTGTATTTATCTCGGTGATTTTCTTTACTTCCAAGATGGCACAAAACTCTGAGATAGTAGCCATACTTGCTAGTGGTGTATCCTACCGCAGGCTGTTGCGGCCGTATATTATTACATCTGTTTTCTTAGCATTGGTATCATTCAGTTTATTTGCTTGGATTATACCAAGGGCAGATAAGGTGCGTGTGGTTTTCGAAAATGAGTATATACGAGATAGAACTCACTACTCTGCTTCGCAGATCAAAACGCAGATATCACCTGGAGTAATCCTGAGCATGGGTAATTTTAATTTCAGTGATAGTGCTGGTTTTAAGGTAAGTATAGAGGAAGTAAAAGACGGAAGACTCGTCTCTAAACTATTCGCAGAAAGACTAAACTGGAACAAGGAAACCAAGACTTGGAAACTAAGCAAGTGGTGGACTCGTGAGTTTATAGACGGCATGGAAATACTAAATAGAGGTAGTACCATGGATACCATGATAGCCTTTAATCCTGAAGATTTTTTTAGAAAAAACGACGACGTACAAATGTTTAATCTCAAGGAATTGGACGAGATGATAGACCTAGAACAAATGCGAGGTACAGGAAATACATTCTTTTATACCACAGAAAGATACAAGAGATTTGGAATGCCATTTGCTGTCATTATACTTACCATCATAGGAGTATCTGTGTCATCTAAGAAATCGCGAGGTGGGATAGGCTTAAATTTGGGAGTAGGTTTACTCATTAGCTTTACTTTTTTAATTGTATTCCAATTTTTCTTAGCCTATGGTTCTAGTGGTGCTTTGCATCCACTACTAGCAGTAAGTATTCCCAATCTTATATTTGGTGGAATAGCCCTGATAATGTACAAACTAGCCCAAAAATAGATGAGCGAAATAACAATAGAAGAAGGAGGATTTATCCTAATAAACAAACCCTTACGTTGGACTAGTTTTGATGTAGTAAAGAAATTGCGGAATATTTCTAGGATAAAAAAGATAGGCCATGCAGGCACATTAGACCCGCTAGCTACTGGTCTTCTCATTATTTGCTACGGTAAATATACCAAAAAGATAGAAAGTTTTCAGGCACAAGGAAAACGATATACTGGCACTTATGAGCTAGGCAAGACTACACCGTCGTTTGATCTGGAGACGGAAGTGGACCATGAGTTTAGCACAG
The DNA here is from genome assembly GCA_003484585.1 of Bacteroidota bacterium. GTDB lineage: Bacteria > Bacteroidota > Bacteroidia > NS11-12g > UBA9320 > UBA9320. Next base: position 2,593 of record DNBZ01000362.1, read on the forward strand.
AGCATATCACACCTGAACTTATAGAGGACGCACTAAAGCAGTTTAGAGGAGATATAGAGCAAGTGCCGCCTCAGCATTCTGCTGTACGAGTAAATGGCAGACGAGCCTATGAGCACGCTCGAAAAGGAGATATTGTAGAGCTTAGAAAAAGAGCTGTGCATATTTCGGAGTTTACCGTAAATACGGAGAACTTACCTACCCTAGGTTTTGAAATAGCGTGTAGTAAGGGAACCTACATTCGCTCTATTGCTAGAGATCTAGGGCAAGCTTTAGATAGTGGAGCCTATATGTCTTCACTCATTAGAACACACATAGGAGAGTACAGCGTGCAGCAGGCTGTAAATATGGAAGACATAAAAGACACAGAAGATTTTTTTAAACTAGTACAGCAATTACCTGTTTGAAAGTAATTTATAACATAGACGAGTTTAAGCCTACCAAGCCTATAGTGCTGACCCAAGGTACTTTTGATGGAGTTCATTTTGGGCATAAGAAAATTTTAAAGCAAGTAGTAGAACAAGCCATACAAATGGCAGGGGAGAGCGTTTTACTTACCTTTTATCCGCACCCTAGATTGGTGCTTTACCCAGATGATAATCAGTTGAAACTGCTAACTACTATTGAAGAAAAAGTAGCACTAGTAGGGGATTTGGGTATTGATTATCTCATTATTATGCCGTTTACTAAAGAGCTTAGTAGACTCAAATCCAGTGATTTTGTAAGAGATATCTTAGTAGAGAAACTCCACGTAAGCAAACTTATAATAGGCTATGATCACAGATTTGGTAGAAATAGGGAAGGAGGGCTAGTCGAGATGAAGATGTATGCAGAAACATATAAATTTAGTCTACAAGAAATACCTGCTCAAGATATAGAAGAAAGTATAGTAAGTAGCACTAAGATAAGAAAGGCACTATTAGCAGGTCAGATAGAAGTAGCCAATGAGTATTTGGGAATGCTCTATACGATTAGTGGCAAGGTAGAAGAAGGCCTGCAAAGAGGCACTACCATTGGTTATCCTACCGCAAATGTGAGAGTGAATAGCAGCTATAAACTCATACCTAAAAATGGTGTGTATGCCGTGTGGGTATATATTGATCAAAATAGAATGCCAGGGATGTTAAATATCGGTTTCAATCCTACATTTGAAGACAAAAAATGGAGTGTTGAGGTACATATCTTTGATTTTAATAAAAATATCTATCACAAAGAAATATCCATATCGTTCGTAGC
>DNBZ01000249.1 GCA_003484585.1 Bacteroidota bacterium
CATCTATGCACTTAGTTACCTCTTGAGCTTCAAACGTGCGAGGACTAGTTATACTGTTTAAATCAAACACATTGAAGATTTTATTAAAAACATATCCCAATTGAACAGCAGGCATACGCCCACCTCTGCCTGCACTAATTCCAACAGTTGCCACAACAGTATTATCAAAAATATGCTTGTAATTAGCCCCAGCCAATTGGTGAATCATGTTAATGACCTCTGCACTAGGAAACCAATTATACTCAGGAGTGAGAACTATAAGTAGATTAGCTTCATCTATGGTCTTTATGAGATGTTGCTGGAAAGAAGTTTCACTATCAGGAGCAACCCATCCTTCGGCAAAATTTGGCAAATCATACTCCTGAAAATCAACGATAATACCATTGTTTAGTTCTTTCTGAATAGCCTTTGCTACTCGCAAAGTATTGTTTCCTTTTCTGGCACTTCCTGATATTATTCCTACCTTCATTTTATACCCTTTATTGCTTTTGCCACCTCAGTTACATTAGCAAAGTTTCTACCAAAATCAATAAACCAAAGCTTGCTAAATGGACTAGATTGCACAATGAAACCATCATTTTCTTTCGATATTGTTAACCTATCTGGACTCAACAACACCAATCTAACATTACCTCTACGCCACTTACCAAGCCAAATACTATACTTATAGTTATAAAAAACATTTATACGGGCAGTAATAGAATCTTCATTTACTTTTAACTCTTTAAACCAAAAATATTCATTTGATTGTAAGGAATCTGCTAGCTCCTTTACCGATTGCTCACCCTTTACGTTTACAACTTGAGTTGATTTTAAGAAATTACTAAGTGGGCTCTCACCTATCAACTCAAATTTGAGAGCGTGATAAACAGACACCATAAATCCTATTGCAAAGGACACAAAAAGTGCTACTTCAAAATTGTTTTTAATGAAAGTAAAACCATATCGCCATCCCTCCTCTTTAGTATAGACAATAACCCAAGCTATGGGCAATATAATAAGCATAAGACCGAGCACATAAGCTAGAGTTACGGCAATTTTAAAAAAAAACTTACTTAAATTCATTTATAATACTTGTGTTAAAACAGCGTAAGCCATTTGTGGTTTGTTTTTGTTTAGCAAATCTTTTGCCAAGGATAGTGAAGGTGTGTCTATGACTGACAGCTCCGCTTTAATTTCTTCATCTGTTGGAATAGCTTGCATATTCCCTAGTATTCCTAAGTCATTACCAGTCAGTTGACTGCTAGTTCTTATGTTGATAGGTAACGAGTCTACACCTACTCCTATAGTTGTGATAGGTTTATCTACCTCAAACATTGAAGCATCATTCGCTCTGCAATACCAGTTGCCACCCATACGACTTACCAGATCTATTTTCTTCTGATCCACCATTTGATTCTCATCTAGTACACGCTCATCTATGTGTATTTTTTGCACTTCACAAATTATGAGATTTCCTGCCCCTCCGTTTTGTCCTAATTCCTTTATTTCTAACACTTTACACTCTATCTGCACAGGTGATTCTTTAACCCTAAATGGGCGAATAGTATCCGATGCAATAGGAGTAAATCCTGCTTTTTCAAACTCATCTACTCCTGACTCGAAAGGAGAACTAGTCAAACTCATCTGGTGCACCATATCATAGGTAACTACGTTAATAACTACTTCGGCTACTGCCTTTACATTGTCGTGTGTATTTTTTGTAGTATTCGTGCGACCACTTCTGGCAGGTGAAAATATTAGTATCGGTGGATTAGCACTAAATACATTGAAGAAACTGAACGGAGCCAAGTTTCTATTTCCCTCCGCATCTATAGTACTGGCAAATGCAATCGGTCTTGGACCTATGCTGCCTAGTAAATAATGGTGCAGTTTGGGTATTGGTAGTTCTTTTGGATCTATTGTTAGCATTCTTTATTTCTTAACAACTAAAAATTTATTTTTCTTTCCCCTCTGAAGCAAGATATACTTTCCGTTTATCAAATCTGAATTTGAGAAGTTAAAATCCTCAGATACCTTATCACTATTTACAGATACAGAGTTTTCTTTTAAAGCTCTACGTGCTTCACTTTTACTAGCCAAAAAACCAGTATCTCCACACATATCTATAATATTAACTCCCTCTATATCATCTACTTCCGATTTTTTTACTCCATCAAATACAGAAAGAAAGTCCTTTTCTGATAAACTGCGAAGACTTTCAGCAGTTGCTTTTCCAAAAAGTATTTCCGTAGCCGCTAGTGCCGCATTATATCCTTCTTCTCCATGCACCCACTTAGTTACGTAGCTTGCTAATTCCTTTTGCAATGCACGTTGATGTGGAGCTTCTTGGTGGTCAGATATTAGTCCGTCAATGAAGGACTTGTCGTGAAGTGTAAATATTTTGATATATCGCTCGGCATCTTCGTCAGATGTATTCATCCAAAACTGGTAAAACTCATACGGACTAGTTTTATCTGCATCTAGCCAAACATTTCCACCTTCACTTTTGCCGAACTTACTCCCGTCTGCTTTAGTAATCAAAGGAGCAGTCAGACAGTATCCCTTGTTATCTTCTTGGTCTTGTCCTTTTCTGCGAATAAGCTCAGTTCCCGTTACTATGTTCCCCCACTGGTCGCTTCCGCCCATCTGGAGTTTTACATTCTTCTCTTTCCAAAGATGATAAAAATCATATCCCTGAACCAGTTGGTAGCTAAACTCTGTGAAACTCATTCCTTCTTCCAATCTGTTTTTTACTGAATCTTTAGCCATCATATAGTTCACAGAGATGTGCTTGCCTATATCACGAATAAAATCAAGGAAGTTAAAATCCTTGAACCACTCGTAATTATTGACCATTTCAGCACTATTATCACCACAGTCGAAATCTAGAAACTGCTGCAATTGCTTATGAACACAGGCCACATTATGATTTAGTGTGTCTACGTCTAGAAGGCTTCTTTCAGCTTTCTTTCCACTTGGGTCGCCCACCATCCCAGTGGCTCCTCCTACAAGTGCATACGGCTTATGCCCTGCTTTTTGAAGATGAACAAGTAGAATAATGGGCACCATATTACCAATATGTAGTGAGTCAGCTGTAGGGTCGAAACCTACATAGCCACCTACCGATTCTTTCATCAGTAGTTCCTCAGTACCTGGCACGTCTTGATGATAAAGACCCCGCCATTTTAGCTCTTCTATTAGGTTGTATTTTGCTTTAAATGCCATTTCAAAAGATAAAGTGGTCAAAGGTAGGATTTTGAATTGACGTAATAAGAATATGATTGATGCAAAAATCTTCTACTTTTGACCATCAATCATGTCAGCTGAAAAAAAACTATTCCTGCTCGATGCGTATGCACTCATATTTCGATCGTATTACGCATTCATAAAAAACCCTAGAATCACTTCTTACGGTCTGAATACCAATGCAATATTTGGTTTTACCACAACTTTACTTGAAGTCCTAGAGAAATACGACCCTACACATATAGCGGTATGCTTTGACCATAAATCGGAGAACATACGTAAACAAGAATATCCACTTTATAAAGCAAACAGAGACGAAACTCCTGAAGATATAAAACGATCTGAACCTTTCATTCGCCAGATCATAGAGGCTTTTAATATCCCAATCCTTGAAAAAGAAGGATATGAGGCCGATGATGTGATAGTAACATTAGCTACAATAGCAGAAAAAGAAGGATTCACAACGTACATGATGACACCTGACAAGGATTTTGGGCAGGCTGTTACAGAAAAAACGCTAATGTTTAAACCCGCTCGCGGTGGCAACCCTCCTGAAATAATGGGGCCTAAAGAAGTATGTAAAAAGTTCGGGCTAGATCGTACTGAGCAAATTATAGACTATCTAGGACTAATGGGCGATGCCGTAGATAATATACCTGGAGTACCTGGCGTAGGAGCTAAAACTGCTTCTAAGCTATTAAAGGAGTTTGGAAGTATGGATGGCATATATGAGAATACAGACAAACTTAAAGGTAAGCTTAGGGAAAAAATAGAAGACAATAAAGAGCAAGCCTATATGTCTAAGCACTTGGCTACCATCATTATAGATGTGCCAGTTGAGTTTAATCAAGAATCGCTTCTAAGAGAAGAGCCTAATAAGGAAAGAATCAATCAACTCTTTACCGAACTAGAGTTTAGAATGTTGAGCAAAAGAGTATTTAAAGAAACTATGAGTGCTCCTGTTTCTCTGCAAGGAGATTTATTTGCTAGTAGTAGCTCTGCCACTAATTCTTCACCGTTAGTAGCCCTGAAAGAAGAAACCCTAGTAGAAATGAAAACCATTTCCACTACAGATCACGAATACCAACTAATTGATAGTCAAGAAAAAAGAAAAATACTAATTGCTGAATTAGAAAAACAGAAGTCTTTTTGTTTTGATACAGAGACTACATCCTTAGAAGAAATGGATGCAGAAGTTTTAGGTCTTGCTATATCTTATGAAGAAGGCAAAGCATACTATGTAAATATGCCAACAGACTTTGAAGAGACTAAAAGCATTCTAGCCGAGTTTAAGCACCTATTTACCTCTCCTACTATAGAGAAGGTAGCCCAAAACCTAAAGTACGATCTTAAAGTACTTCTGAAGTATGATATACAAATAGCGGGACCACAGTTTGATACCATGCTAGCTCACTACCTTGCAAATCCAGATGGCAGACACGGCATGGATATACTCTCCGAGCAATACCTCCACTATAAACCCGTGTCTATAACAGAACTAATAGGAAAGAAAGGGAAGAATCAACTGAACTTTAGAGATGTGCCTTTGGATAAAGCTACAGAGTATGCAGCTGAAGATGCAGACATTACATTTCAACTTAAAGGAAAGCTGCATAAAGAGCTGATGGACAAACAAGTAGCACACCTTATGCAACGACTTGAGATGCCACTAGTGCCTGTACTGGCTGATATGGAAATGGAAGGTATACGCATAGATGCAGACTTCTTAGGCAACTACTCTATTGAGCTAGAGACGATGTCCAAGGACTTGGAAAAAACTATTTATAATATGTCAGGTGCTAATTTCAATATTGCTAGTCCAAAGCAGATGGGGGAAGTACTCTTTGACCATATGAAAATAGACCCGAAAGCAAAGAAAACCAAGACGGGTCAATACAAAACAGACGAAGCTACTCTACAAAAGCTAGCTGCTGAACACGAGATAGTTAGCAAGATAGTAGATTATAGAAAAGTGAATAAGCTTCGCTCTACATATGTAGACGCACTACCTAAACTTATTCATCCTAAAACAGGAAGAGTGCATACGAGTTACGCTCAAGCTGTAGCCGCTACAGGGAGGTTGAGTAGCACCAATCCTAACCTTCAAAACATCCCTATCCGAACAGATATGGGCAAGGAGATTAGAAAAGCATTTGTGCCTAGAGATGAGAACCATACACTCCTAGCAGTTGATTACTCACAAATAGAGCTACGCATAGTAGCATCGGTAGCAGAAGATCCCGGAATGATGGAAGCTTTTCATGCAGGAATAGACATTCACACAGCTACTGCAGCCAAAGTATTTGGAATAGAGGTAGCAGAAGTCACTAAGGAACAACGTTATAAGGCAAAGAGTGTCAATTTCGGATTAATATACGGACAAGGAGCATTTGGGCTTTCGCAGAACCTAGGCATAAAGCGTGGCGAAGCAAAAGATCTAATAGATGCTTACTTTGAGCAGTTTGGTGGCGTAAAAACGTATATGGATGATACGATTAAGTTTTGCAGAGAACACGGTTATGTAAAGACATTGATGGGTCGTAAGCGATTTATCCCAGATATCAACTCCAATAACCAGACCGTAGTGGGTTATGCAGAGCGAAATGCTATAAACGCACCTATACAAGGTAGTGCGGCAGATATGATCAAGCTAGCAATGATTAATATTCATAACCGATTTAGTAAAATGGATATTGGCACTAAAATGATACTACAAGTGCATGACGAACTTTTATTTGACGTACCTAAAACGGAGCTTGAAGAAATCACCGCTGTAATAAAAGAAGAAATGGAGCGTGCCATGCCACTCAAAGTACCCGTGATAGCAGAAGCTGGTCACGGTGACAATTGGTTAGAAGCACATTAAACTATTAACTTTGCATTTCTAAAAAAATGGGAAAAAACTATTTTGCATCAGATTTTCACTTGGGAGTTCCTAGCTATGAGGAATCCCTAGCTCGTGAAAAAAGAATAGTAAAATGGCTTAGCGAAATAGAATCAGATTGCGAAACCCTTTTTCTAATGGGCGACGTATTTGATTTTTGGTACGAATACACCACAGTAGTTCCTAAATACTACACACGTCTTCTAGGTAAGCTTGCTTCTATGACAGATGGTGGCATTAAGATATATTTCTTCAAGGGAAACCATGACATGTGGACTTTTGACTATTTGCAAAAGGAAATTGGATTAGTAGTAGTAGATGAAGAATTACTTGTAACCATCGGGAATTCAAACCTTTACCTACACCACGGAGACGCTCTATGGAAAGGAGAAGCAAGTTATAAATTCATTAGAAAGCTATTTAGAAGTAGCTGGGCTATTTGGTTATTTCACAGACTACATCCTAATTTCGGAATAGGGCTTGGAAAATACCTGTCCATTTCTAGTCGTAAAAAGAATAGTGCGAAAGACCAGTTAGACATTCCACTAGAAAAGGAGTATCAATACCAGTTTGCCATGGACCACTCCACCAAAAATGATGTAGATTACTATATCTTTGGGCACAGACATAAGCCTATGGACGTACCAATAGGAGATAATGCACGTTTAATAAACCTAGGAGATTGGATAACTAAGAATACATACGCCGTATTAGAAGACAATAATGTTACGCTACATACTTATAACGATTAGTTGCATACTGGCAGGTCGGGTATCTGCTCAAGACACTATTTTATTGCAAAACGTTAATACAATTGTTTGCATGAGCATAGATTCTAAGGGCAATATTTTTGCCGCAGATAATAACTTTACCTTATATAAATATGATACTAAAGGCACACTTATAACGAACGTAAACATCAAGTCCTATGGCGAAATCACTTCTATTGATTGCACCAACCCTTTTGAGATTTATGTCTTTCACAAAGATCAAAACATCGTTGTATTCTATGACAACATGCTCAATGTAAGAGGAGAGTTAAGACTAAATGATTACTTCCTAAGCAACGTTTCTTGTATGGCGAGATCCTATGATAACAATATTTGGGTAGTAGACTTATCTCAATATAAACTATTGAAAATCAATAAAATAGGTGAGGTGATAGCAGAATCGGCATATCTAAATAGCACGCTAAGTAACGAGTTAAATATTTACACGATTTGGGAATTTAACAATGAGGTATATCTAGCAGACTCACTCGTTGGGGTTTATGTTTTTGATATGTACGCCACCTACAGCACCACTCACTATACTCCCAACAATAAAGCAGCAGTGGGGAAAAACGGGCGGATGCATCTATCTATTGCCGGCAAACTACATTTATACAATACACTTGCTAGAGATTTAATAAAAACCGAAGTTTCACTTCCTAAGTCCACTTCATTCTCATTATATAACAAGGCCCTATACTATTACTCAGAAAATAAAGTAATCTTGAAATCCTTGGAAAACTAGGAGTCTATTGAATAAAATAGGCAGAATAAATACCTTTGCACACTTATAATTATGCTCGAAACATTAGAGGGAATATATGCCCGTTTTAAACAAGTAGAACTTTTACTTAGTAGCCCTGAGGTAGCATCGGACATGAAGCGTTTTACCAAGTTGAACAAAGAATATAGTGATCTAAAACAAATTGTAGAATGCTATTTCGAGTACAAAAATATTCTAACGAACCTTGCTGAGGCCAAAGAAATGCTAGATAGTGATGACCCTGAGATGAAGGAGATGGCTAAAGAGGAATTCGAATCCCTTATCGAGAAGCAGAGCCCGATAGAGGAGAAAATAAAATTACTCCTCATACCTAAGGATCCTGAGGACGATAAAAATGCAATGGTAGAGATACGTGCTGGAGCAGGTGGTGACGAGGCAAGCATTTTTGCTGGTGATCTATTCCGGATGTATAGCAAGTTCTTTGATAACCAAGGGTGGAAGCATGAAATTATGGATATCACAGAAGGTACAGCTGGAGGATATAAAGAGATAATAGTAAAGGTAGAAGGCAATGAGATCTTCGGGACACTAAAATTTGAAGCAGGAGTGCACCGTGTGCAGCGAGTGCCCGATACAGAAACCCAAGGCAGAGTCCATACTTCTGCTGCCACAGTAGCAGTACTGCCAGAGGTAGAAGAAATAGACTTAGTTATAAACCCTGCAGATATAGATATGCAGACCTCCCGATCTGGTGGTGCAGGTGGTCAAAACGTAAATAAGGTAGAGACCAAAGTACAACTCACGCACAAACCAAGCGGCATAGTAGTAGTATGCTCTCAGGCTCGCTCGCAGCTGGCCAATAGAGTGATAGCTATGGACATGATAAGAGCTAAGTTATACGATATAGAGCTAGTGAAGCGAAATGGTGATATAGCAGCAAAAAGAAAAACAATGGTAAGTACGGGTGACCGTTCTGCAAAAATCAGGACTTATAACTACCCACAAGGTAGAGTTACAGATCACCGCATTAATCTGACGCTCTATAATCTAAATGGAGTTATGAATGGAGATATTGCTGAGATTATAGACGCATTAAAAATGGCGGAAAATGCAGAAAAGCTAAAAGTAGGCGGATTGTAATCGTTTTACAATATTTATTCACAAAAAGACGCCAAATATGCGATTTTAACTGCAAAATTATATTTTTGCAGTCAAAATAGATAATAATATGCGTCGCGAAGCACTAAAAACCGTCCTTTCTAGAAAAAACAAATTTTCTTACAAGGGAGATGTCTCTTTCACTAAGCTATATAATTCTAATGTTTTCGATGATCTCGCTATGCGAGATTTTCTTAGCAAAGAAGCATATGAGTCTGTAAGTAAATCTGTAAAAGAAGGCCAAACCATAAACAGAAAAATGGCAGAGCACGTAGCTTCTGGAATGAAGCAATGGGCTCTTAGCAAGGGTGCTTCTCACTACACGCATTGGTTTCAACCACTAACGGGATCTACAGCAGAAAAACATGATTCTTTCTGGGAACCTAGCAATGGGAAAGCCGTAGAAAAATTCTCTGCAAACGCACTTGTACAGCAAGAGCCAGATGCATCTAGTCTCCCAAACGGTGGACTACGAAACACCTTTGAGGCCAGAGGATACACAGCTTGGGACCCTTCATCACCTGCATTTATCCACGAAAACACTACAGGGAGGACACTGTGTATACCTACCGTATTCGTTTCGTATAATGGGGAAGCATTAGACTACAAAGCACCGTTACTCAAATCTATAAGTTTAATAGACAAAGCCACCACAGATATCTGCAAATACTTTCTGAAAAAGGTCACTTCATGCTCAGTATCTCTAGGTATAGAGCAGGAATACTTCTTAGTAGATGAAGCTATGTTTAACGCACGCCCCGATTTAGTAATGTGTGGCAGAACACTATTAGGTCACGCCCCAGCCAAAGGTCAACAGATGGATGACCACTACTTTGGTGCTATACCAGATCGTGTATTTAACTATATGTTTGAGCTAGAAATAGAAGCAGCCAAACTAGGTATACCTCTAAAAACGAGACATAATGAAGTAGCTCCAGGGCAATATGAATGTGCTCCTATGTTCGAAGATGTAAACCTGGCAGTAGATCACAATCAGCTGCTCATGGACATAATGGATCAGGTGGCTTGCAAGCACCATTTCAAAGTACTACTTCACGAAAAACCATTCGCAGGAATAAATGGAAGCGGAAAGCACAATAACTGGTCACTATTGACCAATACAGGCGTCAACCTTCTTTCTCCAGGAAACGACCCCAACTCAAACTTACTTTTCCTTACTATATTCATCAATACAATAAAAGCTCTACATGACAATGCAGACATTATTAGAGCGAGTATCGCAAGTGCTTCAAATGATCATAGACTTGGTGCCAATGAAGCTCCCCCTGCTATTATTTCTGCATTTATAGGATCTAAACTTACAGATGTCTTAAATGCCTTTTTAGAAGATGGCAAAGCAAGTGACAAAGACGACAAAAAGTCTATCAACATAGATCAGATACCAGAAATACTGAGAGATAATACAGATAGAAACAGAACATCTCCATTCGCATTCACAGGAAATAAATTTGAGCTACGAGCTGTTGGATCTTCCACTAACTCAGCACAACCTATGACTGCACTAAATAGTGCAGTAGCTAACCAGCTCATCATCTTTAAAACTGCAGTAGATAAAGCAATAGCTCAAGGAACAGACCAAAAAGCAGCGATAGTAAAAGAACTAAAAGACGTCTTAAGAAGTGCTCAAAATGTTCTTTTCGAAGGAAATAACTACAGTGAAGAATGGGCTAAGGAAGCAGAAAAAAGAGGTCTTGGTAATGTGAAAAATACAGCGGAAGCACTTCGAGCTTATATTGGCAAACAAGCCATAGAAACTTTTGTGAATAATGGGATCTTTACAAAAGAGGAACTCCACGCCAGATTTGAGATAATGCTGGAGGAGTACATTAAGAAAATACAAATAGAAGGAAGAGTCTTAGGAGATTTAGTATATACCTACATCATACCTCCATCGATAGAGTACCTATCTACTTTAGCTCTAAACGTGAAAGCACTTAAAGATGCTGGACTGCCAGTGGGCGAGACACAGTCCGATCTGATAAAGCAAATATCAGCACATATAGACGCTGCTAAAAGCAAAACAGATAAAATGGTAGATGCCCGTAAAAAGGCTAATAATGATACAGATACCGAAAAAATGGCTATAGCTTATCACTACACGGTAAAAGAAACATTTGACGACATCAGATACCACGTAGACAAACTAGAGCAGCTTGTAGATGACAAAATCTGGGAACTCCCAAAATATCGAGAATTGCTCTTCACAAAATAGTACATAGAAACCACCAAAACATAAGAGCTCTTGAGTTATATTAAGACATAATTCAGGAGCTTTTTTATGCCATTAAATTATTAATTTGCTTTTGGCAACAGAATTTTGGATTT
>DNBZ01000203.1 GCA_003484585.1 Bacteroidota bacterium
GAAAACTGTACTCCAGACGAAGTACACGAAAAAGTATTTGATCTTATGTTTGCTCTAGATGCAAACGAGGAGCAACTAGATTTCGAAACTGTATACGGAAGTGCCAAGAATGGCTGGATGAGTACAGACTGGAAAAACCCAACGGACAATATGTTCGCTGCCCTAGATGCTATAATAGCTCACGTACCGGCTCCTATACAAGAAGAAGGCGATACACAGATGATGATTACCTCATTAGACTTTAGTAAATACACTGGTAGAATAGCGATAGGTAAACTAAAAAGAGGTGAGTTAGTAGCTAACCAAACAGTAGCTCTGGTAAAGAGAGACGGATCAGTACTTAAAACTAAAGTAAAAGAACTTTTCTTATATGACGGTCTAGCAAAAGTAAAGGTGGATAAAGTAACCGCTGGAGATATTTGTGCTATCACAGGTTTAGAAGGATTTGAAATAGGTGATACTATCTCTAACCCAGAAAATCCAGATCCGCTTCCAACCATTACTATAGATGAACCTACTATCAGTATGTTATTTACTATCAATGATTCTCCTTTCTTTGGTAAAGAAGGAAAATTCGTAACAAGTAGACACATCAAGGATAGATTAGAATTTGAGCTAGAAAAAAATCTAGCAATGAGACTAGAAGAAACTGGTTCTGCAGATTCTCACCTAGTATTTGGTAGAGGTGTACTACACTTAGCCGTACTTATTGAAACAATGAGACGTGAAGGGTATGAGCTACAGATAGGTCAACCACGTGTAATCATCAAAGAAATAGACGGGGTGAAATGTGAGCCGATAGAGGAACTTACTATAGACGTACCTGATCACCATAGCGGCAAGGTTATAGAGTTCGTATCTATCCGCAAGGGTAATATGCTCACTATGGAGCCAAAAGGCGATGTAATGCACTTAGAATTCGAAATACCATCTCGTGGTATTATTGGTCTAAGAAATACACTTCTTACTCAAACTCAAGGAGAGGCTATTATTTCTCATAGATTCAAAGAATTTCAACCACACAAAGGAGATATCCCACAGCGTATCAATGGTTCGCTTATAAGTATGGAAAACGGAAACGCTATTCCTTACTCTCTAAATAACTTACAAGACAGAGGTAAATTCTTCGTATCACCTAACCAGGAGATATATGAAGGGCAAGTAGTAGGAGAGCACTCTCGTCCAGGTGATGTAGTAGTGAATCTTACTAAAGCCAAAAAACAAAGTAATGTACGTAGTAGTGGAGCAGATGAGAAAATAAAATTGATTCCACCACAGCTTTTCACTTTAGAAGAAGCTTTGGAATATATACAAGCGGATGAATATGTAGAGGTAACTCCAGAAAACATTCGTCTACGTAAAATATACCTTAAGGAAAACGAACGTAAGCGTTCTAAAAACGCAGCAATATCTTAGGATAAATTAAAACTACTAATAGCCCAATTCTGTTTTCAGGATTGGGCTTATTTTTGCCCTATGAGCAAAGTGCTTTTTTACCTCATATTAAAACCGCTATCACTACTACCCTACTGGGTACTGTATGGGATATCTAATTTTTTGGCATTTGTATTTTACTACCTACTCCCTTATCGGAAGAAGGTGGTACTACAAAATTTAAAAAATTCATTTCCAAATAAAAGTGAGAAAGAAATAAATAAAATCTGTAAAAAGTTCTATGCTCATTTATGTGACCTTATTGTAGAAAGCGTAAAGCTCTTTAGCATTTCTAATGAGCAAATTCTAAAAAGATTTAAAGTTAACAACCCAGAGATACTGCAACCCTATTTTGATCGAGGTCAAAGTCTCATTATAGTTGGAGGACATTATAATAACTGGGAAATGCTAGCAGCGGGAATAGACCAGCAGGTGCCTCATGATACGGTAGGCCTTTACTCTAAACTAAGCAATGCTTTCTTTGATGATAAAATGAAATCTTCTCGAAGTGCATTTGGGCTACGTATGGTTACCTCTAAAGATTCATTTGCCTATTTTAAAGAGAAGCACGACACACCTCGAATGACCATTTTCGGGGCAGATCAAAGTCCTACATATAGTAAATCTGTCTATTGGACTACCTTTCTTAATCAAGAAACAGCAGTAGCATTAGGCACAGAGCGATTTGCTAAAAAATACGACATGCCAGTTGCATACGGCACTATCAATAAAGAAAAACGAGGACACTTTTCTCTGGATCTTTCTATTTTATGCGAGTCGCCAAAAGATACGGAAGAAGGCGAAATAACAGCCCAGCATACTCGCAAGCTTGAGGAGCAGATCCTAGCACAACCTGAATATTGGCTTTGGACACATAAACGCTGGAAACGAAAAAGAAAAGAGAATGAGTAATCTGCAAAAACCTATCGCCAAAGGTAAAGATGTATTCGTAGCTCCTACGGCTACGGTTATAGGTGATGTAAGCTTAGGAGACGAGGTGAGCATCTGGTTTGGTGCTGTGCTGAGAGGCGATAGTGATAAAATAATCGTAGGTGCTCGAAGTAATATTCAAGATAATGCCGTAATACACTGTGACCCAAATGACCCTGCCACTATAGGCGAAGAATGCATCATAGGACATAGTGCCATAGTACACGGTGCCACGTTGGCTAACAATGTACTAGTAGGTATGCAAGCTACAGTTTTAAATAATGCTGAGATAGGTGAGTTTTCTATCATAGGAGCAAATGCCCTGGTGACTGCAGGCTCTATAATACCACCCTACTCGCTAGTCCTTGGCTCTCCTGCTAAGGTGGT
>DNBZ01000057.1 GCA_003484585.1 Bacteroidota bacterium
GGTCCTTTTCTGCAGTTTAGCCTAGCAGAACCTGTAGTCACTTTGTATTCTATACCTAAGTGAGATAAATCTGCAATAGCTATTCTATTACTTACAGATCCCATTCTTTTTGCCCTAAGCAACTCTCTCACCTTGTCCGCAGATTCGCCGTCTTGTGCTGTGCCCGTTATAGTTATCGCACCCTTTACATCTACTACTTGTAAATTTTCTATAGCTAGATTAGCCTCTTCTAAATATCCCTGTAGTGGATGTACCTCTTCGACTTTTACCTCTACTTTTTTCTTAAATGCGTCAAAAAATCCCATATTCTTATTTTTTTACTTTAAATGTCATTGATTGTTCTCCAGAACTAAGTCTTAACGTGCTCGCTGTAACCTGCACATCATATACTGCCGTGTTACCCTCTTCTGATATACTTAGACTAGTTTCTTCGTTATTAATTTCGAAAGTTCCCTCTCCCATTATAGCACCAATAGATGTGTATTTTCCATCTTTATAAAATGTATACGTGATTCCTTGAGCATTTAATTTTGCTAAATCTACACTATCTGCATCTGGCATATTCACGTCTTCTAGAATCCAAGTATTATAGATTCTATCTGACGGGCTTTTTGTACAGGCTGCAGTTATTATGAGCATACAAGCTAAAACTAAAAAGCCGAATTTTGTCCCATTCTTCATTTCTATATTGACTTCAACTGCCGCCAAAGGTACCTATTTAATGATAATTTAGCACTTCGTCTATGGTATTAGCACTTACGGAGTGGTATCCCGGGCGTGCTTTTGCATAAACTCTAGTAGCCCATTCTTTATTTTCCTTAGTCAGAGCCAAGCGACTGTATAGCGGATCTAAGAATTTTCTACGCCCTACCCTCAGAAGAAACGACTCCATGGCCGGGTATGCTGGTTTATAATTTTGCTCTATGCAGTGTTTAAACCAATCACAGGCTATTTCACTATTGCCCGTTTGTGTAAAGTGAAATGCTTTATCTAGCGATTCCATTTTAGAATAATTAAGGTTTTTTAATCCTCTTAAGAAGTAGAGCCAATGATGAGTGGTATACCCTGCTGTATCAATAGCAGACGCTTCAAGTAAATTATTATTGAACTTGGCTATTGCTTTTTCTACACGATCTAGTTCCACAGAATAGGTGCCTGGGCAGTTATCTGGCAATCCGGGTCCATAGATCCATGCTTCTGTATTTACTGCCTTTTGCTCTTGTTCTGTATTCAGTAGGTGCTCATATAAATAGGCTACAAAACGTTTGGTATTCATAGCCTTAAACCTATTTACGCTAAAGTATTGCTTCAAAAAGGAGTCGAATCTTTCTCTACCAACCACCTCTTCTACTCTCTGCAAGAAAAACCTTCCTTTCTCGTATGCCACATCTGTCATTCCATCGTCTGGACTTCTACCATGCAAGTCTAAATATAAATGAGTGTCTTCTAAATTATCATCTTCTTCTAAGTCTTTAAGTGTTAATAGTAGCTCGCCCATCCCCAGTTTAGTTTGCATTTTAGCATAAGCCTCCCCGTATATTTTTTCCATTATACGTTGCTCAAAGTATACCGTGAATCCTTCATTTAACCAGAAATCATTCCAAGTCTCATTGGTCACTAGGTTGCCACTCCAGCTATGAGCAAGCTCATGTGCAATAAGGGCTACCAAACTTCTATCTCCAGCTATGATAGTAGGTGTAGCAAAAGTGAGCCGAGGGTTTTCCATACCACCAAAAGGAAAACTAGGAGGAAGTATAACTACATCATATCTCTCCCAAGCATAAGGACCATATAGTAGCTCCGCACTATCTATCATACTCTGCATACTTTGTAGTTCCCAAACTGCCTTTTCTAGCATATCGGGTTCCGCATATACTCCACTGTTTCTGCCTGTACTTGCATATTGTAAGTCACCCACGGTAAGAGCGAGCAAGTAGGAGCTGATGGGTTGGTCCATCACAAACGAATAACTTCCATTTTCAGACTTGGTCTGCGAATTTTTTGCACTCATTAGTGCTAGTAGCTTAGGATTAGTTTTCACCTTAGCATCATAGGTAAATTTCACCCCTGGACCATCTTGACAAGGAATCCATGTACGAGCTAGAATTGCCTGCGATTGGCTAAATAAGTACGGGTACTCTTTTCCAAGGGTCTGCTCAGAAGATAGCCACTGGAGAGCTTCTGCTTCTGGACTAGTATTGTAGTCTATAGAAACCCACTTGGTTTCTGGTAGTATCTCTATACTTAGAGATTGACCTAAGACAGAATCAACCTTACTTAAAACAAAATCAGCATCCTTCCCATTATCAAGGACCACGCTATTTATAGTCAATTGCCTTGTATCAAGAACTAAAACGTTCCCTCCTGTCCTGTTTTCTAAATTCCATTTTGCCGTGCCACTAATAGTTTTGGTTTCAAAGTCTACTGCCACGTCCCAGCTTAAATGTTTTACACGCACCTCATTAAAGTTTGCATAGCTATGCTCATCCATACTTAAATCATCTGCCACACTCTCTACCTTACTCGCATTGTCCGCACATCCATACAACTGCCACACTGTCAACACAAAACACAATTTAATTATTCCTTTCCTTTTCATTGATACAAGCAAAATAAAGCAAAACAAGTCTATGTCTAAATTTTAGATTAAAAATATTTAATCCACAAAGGATTAACTTGCACACAATATAATTATTATTATTTTCGTTGACCATTTTACGGCTAGCATACTATTTCAG
>DNBZ01000366.1 GCA_003484585.1 Bacteroidota bacterium
GCCAGCCAACTTTCATCAAGTAAACTTAGAAGTAAGGCCACTCCAACCGAAAGGCCCAAAAAGATAGTATTGTAGTAGGCTAAATGGCGTAGTCTATGTAGGCATTTATAGCTTTGCTGCTATAGTTTAAATAGAACTCTTATGCAACGCTCAGATAGCTGATTAGAATGGTATTACATCATCTACTCTTCGCAAGTCAAATTTCGACTGAGTTAGTCTTGGATATTTAGATGTAGGCTCGCAGCTTACATACGTTTTCCCCTTGTACTTAAAAGAACCCGTAGGAGCGTATCCAGGAATTTCTATACCGATACTCAAATGTTCGTCCCGCTCAAAGAAAAGGCCTACAGAATTCAGTCCTAGTATTTCTTTGGTTAAATAAGCCATAAGCATGGCTTTATCTTCACAGTCTGCAGTTTTAGCCATTATGGTTTCTTCTGGGTAGTAGAATCGTTCTTCGCCGTATTTATCATAGTCGCTGCCGTATGGAGCTACTTGTTGTACAAAAGCCAGGATGAATCTTACTTGATCTACAAGCTCTCTGTCTGTCACCTGACCTGTGATGTAAGACACTACAGATTTTTCCATTGCACTAGACATATGGAGTGCAGTGATTTGTCTGCCTACGTCAAACATGGGCAAATCTCCCAAAAACTCCATCACTGAGGCATTAGACTCTGCATGGATCTCGTGCTTCTCTACACCGAAACTAAAGGCGACTTCTTTTACTGCCATATTTGCATCGATTCTAGGCACATTAAACCTATCTCGATCTATACGCTTAGTGGTAGTTTTACTATCCATGTATATCAAGTGTTTACCTTGATTTTTTCGATTTTTGAAATCTAAGTCCTTATATGACTTACCTGCATAGTTTATGAAAATGTATCTACCTGGTTTGAATGAAAGGTTTCCCAAGCAGTTGAGTTTCTTGTCTGTCTTGGTTAAGATAACATCGTAGTTTAACTCCTTCAGAAGTAAGTATTTTATAAATGTCTGCTGATTGTTGTTTCTGCTCGAAGTAAGGCGACTAGCAAATTTGTCGATTAGAATGACACTCGCAGCATCATCTAACTTGTAATGATCTATGTGATTCTTAAGATTGTATATACTTGTCTTAAGATTAGCATTTCTAAAAAAAGATAATCTATTCGTTATTTCTCTTTGGTCGTACTTATAGAAAGATAAGTGGGATAGCTGCTGATCGTAAGTTATATTTAGCTTGTGACCATAAAAATCCACCACATTACTGTAAGAAGAACCTGCATTAATATTAGAGATCATTGCACATAAGCCTATTACTAAAACGGTTTTGAATACTTTCATTGTTGGGTTCCTCCTTTCTTACTTGTAATAACTCAAAAATACGTCCAAAAAGTATTCTTAAGATTTAAATACTTGTGCACTAAGGAAACTATGTTTTAAATTAATGATAATCATAGACTTGTATCTATTTTTAGTAAAGAATTCAAATACCTCTGGGAGGAAATTTTGATGATGATTTGTGGTAATAGTGAAGAATAAAATAGACAATTTAACCTGGAATGCACGCAAGAGCCTATACTTTACTTTAGGTCCTAGGTGAAAATCTGCGATAAACCATGTCACTGGATGCGTCTGATGATTTTCTATTGTTCTCACAATAGCCTTAATATGGGAAGGAGAGAACAGGTCAAGAAAGAAACTTGCATAAACATAATCGCATTCTATTTTCATGCTCTCTAAACTATCCGAATGTATAAATGTAATATTTTGACCAGTAGGAATCTGTTTCTTAGCTAGGGCTATCATTTTGCTGCTAGCTTCTAAGAACGTTATTTTTAAGTTAGGCGATTGGTTATAAATACTAGGAAGTATCTGCCCAATACCGCCGCCAAGTATAAGCAGATGGCCTTTGTGCGGTAGTTCTTTGATTAAAAGAAGTTGTATCGCAAGTAGTGAGTTGCCATACATTAGCCTAGACCAAAAGGAATAAGAGCTAGCTATAAAGTTGTATGAATTGAGCAAATCTGTAATCTTTATATAAGTAAAAGCCCCAGTACCTTGTACTGAGGCTTTAGATTGGCTTTCTGACAATTAAGTCAACTCAAATATAGAGACGTTTGTTAACTAAAACGGCCTCTTAATTCAATCTGACAGTCAAATGACGATTAGATTACAATTGCTTATGAAGCCCCTGCTATCATCATTGGCATGATGAGCATTAGTAAGTTTTCATCATCTATATTTTTATTAGGTAATATTATACCTGCTCTATTAGGTGTAGATAGTTCTATAACTATATCTGGCGTACTGATATTTTGCAACATCTCTATAAGCAGTTTAGAGTTAAATCCTATCTCCATGTCTTCACCTGAATAGTCGCATCCTAGTCGCTCTACGGCTTCATTACTTAGGTCTATATCTTCAGCAGACATAGTAAGTTCGCTTCCCGTAATTTTAACATTTATCTGGTTTGTAGTTTTATTACCAAAGATGCTGATACGTTTTACAGAGTTTAAAAAATCCTGTCTGTTTATAGATAGTTTGTTTGGATTTTCAGTAGGTATTACTGCTTTGTAATCAGGATATCTCTCATCTATCAGTCTACAGATTAGTCTTACATCGCCAAAAGCGAAAAATGCATTACTCTCGTTAAAATCTACTTTACAATCTGTATCGTCTTGAGGAAGATTTGTCTTTAGTAGGTTTAGAGCTTTTTTAGGTAAAATAAAGTTAGCCTCTACACCTGGGCTTATATCTGCTCTTTCTACCTTTACTAGTCTATTAGCATCTGTAGCTACAAATACAGCATTGTCTTTAAATAATTGTACGAATACACCAGTAAGACTGAGTCTTAACTCATCGTTACCCGAAGCAAATATGGTTTGAGCTATGCTACTAGATAATACTCCAGATGCCATATTGAAGCTGTTTTCAGCAGTAGGCTCAGGAATCTTAGGGAAATCATCAGCGTTTTGACCAATAAGTTTGTATCTACCAAACTCTGATTTTAATTCAATCGTGTTTTTATCAGACTGTACAGTAAAAGTAACCGGCTGGTTTGGAAGAGCTTTTAGCGTATCCATACACATTTTGGAAGGTACTGCTATGGTAACGTCCGCATCTGACTGAACCTCAAGTGACGTGCTCATAGAAGTTTCTAAATCGGTGCCCGTTGCTGTAAGTACACCATCTTTTATATCAAATAGAAAGTGATCCAAGATAGGTATCACAGGCTTAGATACTATAGTACCGCTAATTTCTTGAAGCTTATTTAGCAGTTGATTTGTATTTACTATAAATTTCATTTTGCTGATTATGTTATAAGACATCAAATAAAATCTAAAAGACTGACTAAAGACAAATTTAATATCGAAAACTTATCAATAGAATAAACGGACTTTTACCCAAAACTCAGTTTTGGGTATGCCTCAAGGGCTATAATAGTGCTAAGAACTCGCTTTGTACTGCCACACCTTTGTCTTTGGCGTACATCGTATGTATGGTTTTGGATATTTCTGCGTATTCTAAACCGTCCTTTTTTAGTGCGTTATATTTTGTCTGCATCATCTCTGGTCTCGGTCCCCATTGAAAAAGTACATATTTTGCTGGGTCTAGAGCTATTACCTTAGGAATACTTCTGCCACCATTTGTTAAAAAATCATCCATAATGTCAAGGTTTTCATCTCTCAAGATAATGGTTAAAGTTATTTTAGGATTAAGCTCTGCTAGTTTATTAAGATAAGGCAAATTCTGAGCTGCATCACCACACCAAGCCTCAGATAGTACAACCCAAGTTTGCTCGCCGGAAGCTTTTATTTTGCTAGCTAACTCCTCATTAATGACAGCTTTTTTATCTAATCTATTCATACGAGTAATATTCATACTGGTATGCCCGAGCATAGCTTCAGAATGATTATCACCTGTCGTTTTATTATCCGCACTTAGACTATCTATTAATGCACGGTATTCGGTGTATGTGTATGTTTTTCTGTCTATTAAGTTGTATTCAAATTTCATAGTTTCTTAAACGGTTTACTTTTTGTAACTTACTATAAAGATAATTGATGTGAGAATAGATAGCGTTGATATGCTGCTATTTATCTTTACGAATAAGCCAAATGGCAATGAGTATAAAGCCTAACCCTATCATCTGGTTTGAGCTAATGGTTTCATTCGCTAAAAATCCCCAAAATAGTGCCACTATGGGTATGAGATAAGTGACCGATGTAGCAAATACGGTATTGGTTTGCTGTATGAGTCTATTAAACATTACTAGACTGAGTGACGTGCCCACTACTGCTAGGATTACTATAGCCACTAGAGATTTGATATCTTGCTCCTGATCCCAACTTACGTCAAAACCCAAATAAAGCATTACGCCGA
>DNBZ01000372.1 GCA_003484585.1 Bacteroidota bacterium
CCCAAGTTTTTACGCTGACCCGAAGAAGAAGAAGAAGAAGAAGACTCTGCTCTATCTGATTTGCAAGCAACAAATCCAAGTAACCCTATTGATATGATTTTCTTAACATTCAACAATTCTAGTTGCTTAAATCCTCTTCGCTCCCATTCCCACTTCATCGTGGATATATGCTCCGTTTTCGCAGTATTGTTTTAGTTCTGTTTCTATAAATGCTTGTGCAGCTTCTTTATCAGCCTGCGGATACAGAAAATGTACATTGGCTCCTGCGTCTAGCGTGAAACACCATTTTACTCCATCTTTTTCTCTTTTTGCCCAGATAGCTTCTATTACTTTCAGTGTTTCAGATTTCATCAGAATGAAATACGGATTGCTACTCATCATAAGACTATGCAGTGTGAGTGCTTCGCTTTCTACCAGATTGATGAATCCATCTAAATCTCCTGATTTTAGGATGGCTTTCATCGCCGTCATATTCTCTTGTGCTTGTGCAAATCGAGCTGTAGCATACGGATTATCATCTATGAGACCGTGACCTACGGTACTACTGACAGTCTTCTGCCCTTTGTGTACTAGGAGTATGGTATCGCAGTAGCTCTTGAATACTTCTGCTACATTATCATACGCTATCGCAAAATTGTCGCTGCTCCCTGCAAAATCACTGTGCTCACCCCACACACCGAGTGGACCATACACACTTCTGCTTGCACTACCACTTCCTAGTCTAGCTAGTTCTGAGGCTGTTTGCAGAAAGTCTGCTTCTTCTAAAAGTCCTTTTTCTAAGGCTATATCGCAGATGCAAAGTGACAAGGCACTCATACCGCTTGCACTACTGGCTATTCCGCTACTATGCGGAAAGCTATTGCTGGTATCTATAATGTACTTCCCCGTGGTAACGAATGGAAAGATATGAGCGATACGTTTTAGAAACTGCTCTATCTTAGGCACAAAGCTTGGTTCTTCTTTCCCTTCTAAAAGTACTTTCACTTCTAGTGTAGATTGCTCCTCGTAAGTAAGCGTGGTAGTGGTAGCACAATTATTTAGCGTAAAACTGATACTCGCATTAGAGGGTATCTGTACATCGTTGGGCTTTTTACCCCAGTATTTTACAAGTGCTATGTTGCTTGGGCTTTTCCAAGCTGTGGTGTAGGTGCTCATTTATTCGTATACAGTATAACAAAGGTAAACGGTGTTTAGATTATACAAAGATTCGTAGCTACTTGATTAACTCAGCATAGGACAAAACGGTATCAAAACCTTTATCCTTGAAATACTTCGGTGTGTTTTCATCTCCGCAAGCCAATATAAAATCTCCTCCCCACGCTCCTAGGCTCTTGATCGCAAATGGATAATCAGCAAAGCGTTTTTCTTTTACCGTGGGCATTTCTACTTGTGCAGCTATGAGTGACTCGTGCTCTGTGATCAACTGCTGAAAAACATCAAAATCTTTACAGGCTATTAGCTCCTCTGTAAGGTTAGAAATACGTTCTATCAATTTACCGTTTTTAGCTTTCTGCTTATACCGTGCTATTCCTTCTCGGCTATTTTGCTTCTCATTGAGATGTACAAAGTACAGCTGCTCTTTGAAAGAAGGGCTAAACACATATCCTTCCCACATCTCAGGACTGCGGTAGAGTATGTCTCCGCCCATCATCCCTACAGCTATATCATATCCGCTACCACCAAAACTTGCTTCTGAAAGTTCAAAGGCATCTACCTCTGCCCACTTGGCTATATTGCAGATGAGTGTGCTACTGCTACCTAGTCCCCAATTGTTCGGGAAATCAAGATACGTACGGACGGTATAGCTCCCCCCTTCTAAGAACCACGAATTCATCTGACACGCTTTGTTGATTATCTCTACTAGTTTATCACTTACTCCATTTGTATTACAGACGTCTGTAGGGTTTAGTCTTACACTTCGGTCGCTCTTGATAAGGCTGAGCGGAGTCGAAGCCTCGTCAAGAGAGCCTTCCTCAATGAGGAACTCTTCTCTATACCAAGTCTCACCATCACTATCTATGCTGTACCACGTTAGTGTATTATCGGCCTCCTCGCTATCGCGAAATTCCACTTCCATACGCTGACCATGCTTAGTAGGAATAGCCAGAGACAGTGCTCCATCTAGGACCACATACTCGCCAGTGATTAATAGTTTGCCGTTAGAAAAGTAGGATTGCACGATGCGAATTTAGGTGCTTAGCGGATTAGTTGCTCGGTTACTTAGTCTAAGGTGTGATGACGATAGGATCTGTAGTGGTTTCAAGGCTATCATTTCCATTATGGTACAACCGAAAAATGAACTCTGTCTCTCCAAAAGAACTAGGAGAGCTACTTAAGAAAAAAGAAGATAACCCCAAATGATATCCGCCACCAAATAGGGTATTAATGTCATTCATATTTTTCAGCTGCGTAGTGTCGGGGTTATATGTATTCCCGCCGATATGACTAAACAAATCAGTGGTCTCAGTTATTCCATTTCTTGTTTTACTAAATATTTTAATAGAGTCTAACTTATCTATAAGTAAAGGATATGGCCCATCGCAGCTTGTCGCATATAGACTAGAGGCAGAACTAACATACTTCTCAGCCACCCTCTCTGTGTTAAGAACTAAAGATACTACTAGTTTAGAATATGTAATAGTATCATTAATCTCTACAACTCGATTATATGTATTCAAAGAGTCTAAATTTTGAAGTTCGGCAATCAAACCTTTGGCTTTTACATTATAAGGATCATCATCGCATCTAAAGCAACTCCATTCCATAAAACAAAGTCCCATAAGTGCAAAAATTAGAATGTAATACCGTTTCATTTCTAATCAAATATAAGAAAAAAGAGCTATCAACGACCAGCCTAACTTATTAATTAACACGCTGGCAACATGGATTATCGCTGACTTAATACTAAGAAAAATACAACATATTCAAGCACCAAGCATCCATATTTGAGTTTGATTCTTGAGTTTGCATTTGAGTTTGCTACGAAAGCACTTCCCCGCCTCGCACCTTTCTAAAGGCTTCTACTACTTCGGCATGGTGTGGGGTGTTTTTGATAAAATGCTTTACTATAGTCTTCTTTTCGTCCTCTGTAGCTTCTAGTTGATTGAGGATATTGAGGAGGTGCATTTTCATATGTCCTTGCTGTATGCCTGTGGTAGTAAGGCTGCGTAATGCTGAGAAATTTTGTGCAAGACCTACCGCCGCACTTATCATC
The DNA here is from genome assembly GCA_003484585.1 of Bacteroidota bacterium. GTDB lineage: Bacteria > Bacteroidota > Bacteroidia > NS11-12g > UBA9320 > UBA9320. The sequence continues at coordinate 3,215 of DNBZ01000372.1, forward strand.
ATAAGCTCTGCTGCACTGGGCTTACCCATCAGTTGATGTGCAAACTTTACCATAGGATGTAAGCCTGTAATCCCGCCTACTGTACCTAGTGCTAGTGGTACTTCTATCCAAAACTTAAACTGTCCGTCACTCATGTCTGCGTGAGTAAGACTTGTGTATTGTCCATCTTTACTGGCGTATGCATGTGCTCCAGCCTCTATAGCTCTAAAATCATTTCCTGTAGCTAATATCACAGAATCTATACCGTTCATTACACCTTTATTGTGCGTTACCGCACGGTATGGCTGGGTCTCTGCTATACGTACTGCTGTATCAAATCGCTCGGCAAATGCTTGGGGCGACATATCCGTACCTTCTACCATCTGCTCTATAGGGCAACTTACCTCTACGCGTACTAGACACTTCGGCGTAAAATTACTCAAGATGCACATCACTACTTCTACCTCGTTTGGAGATAAATTAGATTTAGTAATCTCCGCTTTTAGTACATCTGCAAACTTCTCTAAACATGAGTTTATAAAGTTAGCTCCCATACTATCACACGTTTCGAACTCTGCTTCTAGCTGATAATAGTGGGGCACATCAAAAGTCTTATCTACTAGCTCTATACCTAGTATTCCTCCACCACGCTTTCGCATGTTTTTGGTTATTGACTCCGTTTCTGAATAAAACTTGTCTTTTATATTTTCTA
>DNBZ01000124.1 GCA_003484585.1 Bacteroidota bacterium
CTATGGTTGCAAAGTATTCACCTGCAGAAACATCAGCAATACATTCCAGAGGTAAGGTGTACCAATTTTGAGTTGCACTAAGAGCGATTGCACTCGTACTTACTATTCGACTGCCAGGGCCATTCGCATATGTGTATAAATGAGCCTTCACACTATCACCAACTGGAGGGTTTGTGATATAAAAAGTGATGCTGGTAATAGTATCTGCATTATTAAGCTCAAACCGCTGACCAAGCTCCAGAACGCCATTGTTGGATCCTATTCCTAAAGTAGTAGAGACTAAGTCTTCTCTGCCCATCACAGTGTCGGTGACCGTTATACTTAGAGTATCTACATTGTTAGTTATATCTAATTCGGTTTCATTCACCGTCGTATTAAAAGCAAATTCTTTTAACCCTGCGGTTGTAGCTCTATATTTCACACTTGTTGTTCCAGAGTCTATTCCAAATGGCGCAATGGTATCTAGATTTATTGTGCTTGAATAGCCAGCTGTTGTTATTACCACATTAGTGGATGTTATTTCGTTTAAACCTTCATTTTTCACTTTAGCTGAAAATTCTAATGAGTCAAATTGTACGAGTGGAATTAGAGGGTATTCTAAATCTAGGATACTGGTTTCAAGTAAAATAGCATCGGCTAGTTTAGGACTAAATGTATCTACTACAAAATTGTCAAAGGCAATATCACTTGTGAAATCTTGGCCCATTACAGCCCTTATTCTAATTTGAATACTATCAGAATTGTAATTGGCTAGGTTTACAGAATCTAGCACCCAAGCAGAATCTTTTTCGCCCAATTGAGACCATATGTTGTTACTCCAGCTTCCTGTTCCTATTCGTATGTCTACAAATAAGTTGCCCATGGACGTACCTAACATATGATAGTTAAATCTAAGTTGGTAGTACTCTCCAGAAGCAGAAAAATCAAAGTATGGACTTAAGATATTAATGTTTGAGCCGTTGCAAGCGGTACCCGTGCCAAATGTGGCCTCTGTATAAATATACGTGCCGCTTGTAGTCCCAGGATTTGCATCTGTACCCACGCCTACTCCCGTGGTTGCGCGTCCAGCACCCGGGCCTGTACCCGGAGATCCTGTGCCAGATGAGTCTGCACGCCAGTCGCCGTCATCATTGGGGTCTTGTATCCAGCCAGCAAATGAAGCACCTGTTACTGTCAAGTCGCAACTCTTATCTGTTTGGTGCAAAGATGGAGATTCAAAATCTTCAGTGTATGGATACGTTGTTACCTGAGCATAAGAGTAAAGAGAAGCCAATAGAAAGAAAGCAATTAGGATGAAAGATAGATTTTTTCTCATGTGGTGATATTAATTGATGGTTATAAAAATATCATTTTAAAGTCATAATAGCAAATGCTATAGTATGATTACTTTCGCCCAATGAAATGGTTCAAATTCGTCGGAGTGTTTTTGCTCTTCATAGGTGCTGGTTATTTTGGGATGATATGGATGGCCCCAGAAGAAGTAAGTGTGCAAGTAAATGAAGATATTAATGCTCCTATTTCTCAGGTTTTTGTAACAGCTACGGACTATCAGACTTTCCCTAAATGGATTAATGGTGTACAGGCAGCTAAGCAACTAGCCGGAGATGGAGCTGAGGTAGGTAGTGAGTATGAACTCAATTATAAAGGAGAAGGCAAAATGGTAATGAACCACAAGGTCACAGCACTAGAAACCAATAGTTTATATGCCTATGTGGGTACAGTAGCAGATTTTATGCAAGTAAATTCTAGTACTGCATTCGAATCCCTAGATAGCACACATACGCGAGTGAAAACTACCCTTACGCTAAAGCCACTTAGCAATCGCATGAAAATGTTTATGTATGCAGATGAAACGCACAAGAAAAATGCAGCTTCTAATCTTACTGCACTCAAAGAGTTTATAGAAGGCTAAAGAATATTTCCTGTTTGCTAGGCGATTTTTTCCCAAGCTTTATGCCCTTGTCGTTGAGAGATAAGTTGCTGCATACTTTTATGATTTTCTAGTTCAGGGTCTGCTTCCAATATTTCTATGACTGCTTTTCGAGCTACTTCTGCTATATGTGCATCTGCACCTAGTGACGCTAGTTTCAACTGGTCTAAACCACTTTGCCTAGTGCCAGCTATGTCTCCAAAACCTCTAAGTTGCATGTCGATTTCACTTAGCTCAAAACCACTACTCGAGTTCACCATAGCTTTTAGCCTAGTTTGTGCGTTTTCGCTCAGCTTTTTGCTACTAAGTAAAATGCAGTAACTCTGCTCAGCACCACGGCCTACACGGCCACGTAGCTGGTGCAGCTGCGAAAGCCCAAATTTTTCGGAACTTTCTATTATCATAATGCTCGCATTGGGCACGTTGATTCCCACCTCTATTACGGTAGTACTTACTAGAATGTTTGTTTTGCCATCGGCGAAATCCTTCATCTTAGCTTCCTTATCGGCAGGCTTCATTTTGCCGTGTAGCATTTCTACCTGATACTCTGGTCTAGGAAAAAAATCTAGCAACTGATCATAACCCGTATTTAAGTCTTTGTAGTGCAGTGTTTCACTTTCTTCTATAAGTGGATAGACTATATACGCTTGTCGTCCTCTGGCTATTTCTTCTTTTACAAATGTCCATACCTTTTCTCTGGCAAACCCAAATCTGTGAGCCGTTTTTATCTCTTTTCTGCCAGCAGGCATCTCATCTATTACACTATAATCTAAGTCGCCATATACACTCATAGCCAAGGTTCTAGGTATAGGAGTAGCAGTCATTACGAGTACATGCGGATTTAGTTTTCCCTTGTCCATGAGCTTAGCACGCTGTGCTACCCCAAAGCGGTGCTGCTCATCGATGATGGTGAGGCCAAGGTTTTTGAATTTTACCACATCCTCTATGAGTGCATGTGTTCCTATCAAAAGTTTAATGTCGCCATTTTCTAATTTTTCATGCAGCACTCTGCGTTCTTTGGTTTTAGAAGAACCTGTGAGTATACCTATCTCTATGCCTATTTTGTCTGCTAGTTCTTTTAACCCTATATAATGCTGTATAGCTAGTATTTCTGTAGGTGCCATTAGACTAGCTTGGTAGCTGTTATCTACAGCCATTAGTACGGATAAAAATGCCACTATTGTTTTACCACTTCCTACGTCCCCTTGCAGGAGCCTATTCATTTGCTTAGTAGAGCATAAGTCGGTTTTTATCTCGGAGAGTACTCGCTCCTGAGCACCTGTTAGTTGAAAAGGTAGATGTTTAGTCGCAAACTCCTCGAACAAAGCATTATGGGAACCAAAGAGAATACCATCTGCTGAATCTCCTCGTTTTATTTTTTGTTTTATAAAAGGCAATTGCAAGAAGAATAGTTCTTCGAACTTAAGTCTGTATTGAGCTGCATCTACATGTCTTGGAGTAGGTGGCATATGGATAAACTGAAATGCCTTTCTTCTCGGAATCAGTTTGTACTTTTCGCACATTTCGGTCGAGAAAATTTCGGGGATATCCAGTTTCTCATCAGATAATACCGTTTGCATCATCTGGCGAATAGCCTTGCTTTCTACTCGGCGATTTTTCATCTGCTCAGTAGTGTGGTATACGCCTTCTAGCGATGCTGCTTTTTGTCTATTAGCAACGGTGTCTATTTCTGGATGTGTTATATTTACTGTGCCTTTGTAGAAATTGGGCTTGCCAAACACCACTATTTCTTCCCCTATTTTGAGTACCCCTTTTATGAACTTTACACTCTTAAACCAAAGTAAATCTATGACACTTTCGCCATCAGTAAACTGGGCAACAAGTCTAGTCTTTAGTCGTGGTCCTATTTCTTCTATATGGGTTACTTTACCTTTGAGTTGTATGAAACTAGTGTCGTGCTCTATCTCAGCTATCTTATAAAATTTAGATCTGTCTACATATCTAAAAGGGTACTGCTCTAGCAAATCGCCAAAAGTAAATA
>DNBZ01000221.1 GCA_003484585.1 Bacteroidota bacterium
ATTTTTGACATTATTCGCTCTACAAACATTTGAAGTGTAATGTTATGTATTTCTTTTAGCCAAAACTCTACATCTGCTACAAATGCTCGCAGCTCTTTTTTAGCATCACTACCTATCTCCAGCTTAGCTGCTACTCCATTGAGTTGCTCTCGCCAGCCGGTGTTTCTTTCTTTGGAGAGGTCCGTACTTATTCTAGCTATATCCAAAGCAGACAAGTGCCTAAAATTATGATAATGTAAGATCTCAAACATCAAGTGCTGACCAGAGTCTAGTTTCTGTCCTTCTAAACTTAGGTAGGTCAAAAAATTATTGAGCTGATGCACTAGCGGCACTTCTAGGACATCTTGAGTTTTGGCAACATTATAGCTTATTCCCTCTGCCTCTAAGTACTTAATTAGCTCCTCGCTCTGTCTATGGTTTCGGTACATTATACCTACATCGCTAAGTGACACGCCATTCGATTTCAGTTTTTTAAGTTTGCTCGTAATACTCACAATCTCCTGAAACGTATTTGGGTACTCTACTACTTTGAGTGCGTTCTTAATATTGGCTACTTTCTCATTAGCTGCTGTTATCTCTTTATTCAGATTAGGCACCTTACCTACTAGACGTTCCTCATTGTGCTTTATTATAGCATTACTTCCATCTAATATGCTTTGACTAGATCTATAGTTTTGGTCTAGGATTACTAGTTTAATATGGTCTTCGTACCGCTTATAAAATTCAAATATATTCTCAACATTGGCTCCTTGAAACTTATATACAGACTGATCGTCATCGCCCACTACAAAAACATTTGGATTTTCCCAGTAACTAATAAGTGTATAGAGCAGCTCGTTCTGAGCTCCATTGGTATCTTGATATTCATCTACCAAGAAGTATTGATACATCTCTTGATATTTTAGCAGCAAGTCTTCATTATTCTTTAATGCAGATAGCACCCAAGCTATCATATCATTAAAATCATACCTTTTTCTCTTTGCTAACTTAGCAGCGTACTCACCTAGCAGCGACGCCGCCTCCTCTAACTTTTCTAAGGGCTCTTTGTCAGCATTATATGTTCTCAGGTTTAAATCTCCTTTATTATTATCCCCAGATTTGCGTTTGTATAGGTACTTTTCATCTGTAAGCATCTCCTCTAGCTTAGCATCTACCTGTGTAATGATATCGTTTGCTGTAAGGTTGTCTTTTTTCATCAAACCGAAAAGTTTGAGTAGATTTCTAATATCATAATACACATCTCCTACATACCGTTTTAACTTGCTATCGTTTGGCAGTTCGTCTACTATTTCTCTCATGACCTCCACTACTTCCAACTCAGAGATAGGGTCTAGGTCTTGGATGCCAAAGAGATCCTTGTTTTCTTGTATTACGGTGTTACAAAAGCCGTGGTAGGTGTACACATTTACCTTATAAGATTCAGAACCCATAAACTGATTCAACCTTAAGCGTAATGCCGTAGTCGCTGCTTCTGTAAAAGTGAGGCACAGTATATTCTCGGGACTAGTATCTGTTTTTTTAATAATATTTGCCACTCGTGCACCAAGTACCTGTGTCTTGCCCGTGCCAGGACCCGCAACTACCATTACTGATCCTTCTATAGAATTTACAGCTATTTTCTGATTGGAATTTAAGTTCCTATATACTTCTTCAAATGTCATAAAGACTGGCAATATGGCTATATTTTAGAATTAGCTTATAATAAAACCTCATAATTATTGAAAAATGTCTTGGTTATATGCAACCTTTTCGCATTTTTGTGTCTAATATCTTAAAAGAACATAAATAATGATAAAAGACAATTACTTAATTAAAGGCCTAATGTCTGTGCTGCTTATATCTGCAGCAGGTTGGGCAAATGCACAAACGTACTGTACGTCGGCGGCTCGGTATACGGCAGACTCAAAGTGCGACAGAGTAGAATTAGTTGGGAATTCTGTTACTATAGACGAAAACTCGTCTTCAGCTGGTTGTCAAGTGTACACTGATAATACTTCAGTTGCAGCTGCTGACTTATCTCCAGGCGGAAACTACACTGTTACTATTACACAAGGAACTTGTCGTGGTAACTATACTAGAAGATCTAATGCTTGGATCGATTTTAATGGAGATGGCGATTTTACAGACGCTGGAGAAATGCTAAGTACTGGAAACGGCTCAGGTGTAAATGTTATTAATTTCACTGTTCCATGTTCCATAAGTACTGGTAATACTCGTATGAGAGTTATTGTAAACGAGTCTGGTGCTACTCTTACAAATCCATGTCTCAACAACTACCTTTGGGGAGAAACCGAAGATTACACAGTTAATCTTCTTGCTCCAGCTGGTGGACTAAGCAGTAACTTCTTTGTGGCTGACACCTCTTTTGTAGGTACTCCTGTAAGATTTGTAAATTCTAATCAGACTGGGTATATATCTCATAACTGGACTATAGATGGTACGCCGGCTACAACTACTAACGTAACTAGAGTGTTTAGTGCTACTGGCACTTATACGGCTAAGCTGGTAAGTGAAAACTGCCTAGGTAAGGATTCTACTACTAAGACTTTTGTTATTGTAGCTCCTACAGCTCCTCCAGTTGCTAACTTTGTTTCTGATAAAAATATTGTTGAAATATTCGAGACTTTCTCACTGGTAGATTTAAGTTCTAACGGACCTACTTATTGGGATTGGTCTATCATAAAAGGAACTGATACTATAGATGGTGACGACCAACCTAATCTTAGAGGTAATAACCCCTACGTTAACAAAAATCCACTCGTT
>DNBZ01000280.1 GCA_003484585.1 Bacteroidota bacterium
ACTATCCATTTGATTACAACCAAATGTGTCTGTCCACCGTATCTCTTGTAAGTATTCTTGTCTTAGAATAAAACTATCTGGTAACGTGTAAGTGGGCGTAGACCAAGACACCACTTTATCTGGTTTGACTATTTGCGTTTCTACTCCTTTGCACGCACTGTACTCCCAAAGGGGATTAAAAGGTTTTGGATGATATTTTAATAGGAAGAGTGTAGAGTCCATACAACCAAAACTATCTACAACTAAGGCCTGTATCTGCCCTACTGTAAGTCTAAATGTATCTGTCCCTTCTGCTCCGCCCCAATAGTAATTAAGGAATGACTTATCTAATTGTAATAGAGTGTCTTGGTTAGAACACAAGTCCATAGTATCAAAAGTAGGGAGCCTCAGCCTGGACTCCAATACTTGAAAACTGTCTATATAAATACAGCCTGCGATACTGGTCCCAACCCAATTTACCCAAGTTGAGGAATCTGTTTTAAATACCTTTTCATTCTGTCCATTCCATTTAAAGCTAGAATAGTTGTTAAATACGGGTGAAAGAGTTAAGCTATCACCTTTACAAATGGTATAAGAGGATTGAAAGACAGGAATATTTATAGCATCTACAGTCACTTGAATGCTTAAGGTATCACTAACTCTACAAAGAGTACTACCGTAGCTAATTACAAGACGTAGGTTAGTAGTTGTGTCTGACATTAAGTTGTATTTGGCTGATGTAGATTGATCATATGTTTGAGTATTAGTCCATAAATAGGTGTAGCCAGAAATCGAATCTTCTCCAATATCTCCTGGCTGATTCTTACATAAGTGGTAAGTCTCTTTTATGGCGTGTGGTTCAATCAGCAGTCCATCAAAAGTAAGTAAGCCCATACCTGTGCTGTTTTTTACCCAAGGCTGTGTGTAGCGGTCGCCGTCATAAAACAGTCTAAGTTCATTGCAGCTCGACTTATTTAATTGTATAATTAGCTCGTTGTTTACGATTTTAGCTGAACTTATTTGCACCAATGGGTCCCCACTTACCCCAAATAGTTTTTTGAAACCAGCGTCTGCATACAAGATGTCTTCTGGTCTTTGCATAGTTATTTTTATCTCGGTATGATCTGCATTATGGTAGGTAGCCTTCTTCACATCAGGAGGATCTACATTTTCGGCATTACTGTTATAGAAATCTCGGCCTACCAGAGCAGCCAATTGCCAACCGAGTGATTCGTATCCATCTTTAAAATTATAATGACATCCATCGTGTCCATTTAGTCCATTGGCACTTACTGTTTGACAATTATTAATACTAAGGCCAAATTGACGTTGAACCTCTCTTAAGGCTAAACTGGGGCCACCGCACCCTGAACGAACTTGAATAACATACAGCTTTTTAAACCTTGGGAAGTCTTTTTCCCAAGCAGCCACAATCTCTCTAAACATGGTGTCATGTTTAACGGCTAGAGAACCGTCAGATTCTCCTTGAAAATAGAATATACCGCTAATATTGTTGCTTAGTTTGGCATTTTTAACTCTGGTTAATAATCGTCCATAGTTTGTGTTCGTATTGAAGTGATTTGGTTTATAGGGCAAGTGGTAATTAACGGGAGTACCCCCCACCGCTCCGTTTAGAATGCAAATAGGCGTATCAAACGAGTCTAACAGTGTTTTGGCCATAACAGCAGCCCATTGGCCAACGGCACCTCGTGTATATACCTTACTTGCTTCCATCGGATACCATCCAGTATCCTGTTGAGCAATAGATGCATTGGGATAGCTTGATCCAAAACTTCTGAGATATGGACTTATGTATGAAGTATCAAAAGCAGTTGCAGAATTATTTCTATAATCTGCTGCCACTGCATTACTTTGGCCTTGCACCAGATATACGTCTCCTACCAAAATACTATCTACTTCAGTGGTATATTGTTTAGCTCCAGTGAATTGATATTCTAGTTTATAAAATGCTTTTTCTGTAGGGAGGAATATGGGTAATGTAAAGTATTTGTACAAACCTAAATGTTGTAGCTGAGTGCCATAGCTTCTATCCAAAACTCCATCTTTGTATATAGTTACGTATAACCGTGTATAGCTGAGGTCTGTGACCTTGCCTTCTAGGCTATACTGGCATCCTCCTATTGTTTTGTCTTGAGGTAGAAATGACTTATGGCTAGGTGCATTTGTAAATGTAATCTGGGCTTTGATGCTAGGTAAACCGCAGAATATGAAAACACAAACCCAAAGAGCTATTCTTAAAACGTTCATTCAAAACGCAAGATATACAATTAGCTTGAAATGAGTCTGCTGATTGGTTGGATTAGACTTGCTCAGAGTATTAAAATTTTAAAAAGTAATAGCCTAAAAAATGCGGCAGATTAACATTGCATTGTAATTAGGGTCTGCTGAAATTCTCAGAAGGATGTAATCTGGCTTGTTTGCCAATAGAAGACGTATAAGAATACTTCAATATGCAGCAAATAAGTCAGATTGTATTCTTCTGAGAACATATTTTGCCGAAAAGGCAAAATGACAAATGCAGGTAGTTGCACAGTTTACAGCATATTTCCTTGCATTTTTATACTAATAACAACACTGTTTCTAAAACTTAATATGTTGAAGGTAA
>DNBZ01000292.1 GCA_003484585.1 Bacteroidota bacterium
GTTTGGCAAGATATGTCGGCAGGCTTAGAGGCATATGACGTAGAAGATATTACTCAGTTTGCTGAGGTAAATGATAACCTGTTTGCAGTAGGAAGTTTCACTAACAAACTAACTAGTGAATCAGTAAATATAATGATGTACGACGGTGAGATGTGGACAGACACCAAGTTGTATCTCAGCGATATAGAGCAATTACATTCTAGCGGAAATAAAGTGATGGTCTCTGGCCAATTTTCTGATAACGCTCGCCTTAATGGTATAGGTCAAGTATTCAATGACAGAGCACAAATTACCGCTCGTGTCTATAATGATAAGAATTCGAACTGTCTTAAAGACAACGATGAGGAGTGGCTTGCAAACTATCCTATAGCTCTAAAAGGTGAAGCTATGGGTCTGCCAACAGACAGAAGTGGGCAAGTATATCTACAAGTAGATAAAGATAAACACACGTTAAATGCTGAGACATACAATTACTACGTCCCAACATGTCCCGATGTAGAGATAGACGCCGTTGAATATAGAACATACTACGGCACAGCCCTTGGTGTAAGACAGCTTGTAGGAATTTCAGATGCAGCTATACACATATCTGACCTACAGAGTAATAAGGCTCAACTAAATGAGATGAAAAAAGCTCAAGTATGCATAGAAAACACAGGTGGTCAGCCTATTAATGATGCGATAGTAAAAGTGCAATTTAAGGGCGATATTTCAGATTTTACATCTGAAGTAGCCTATGAATCGTTTACTAATAATGAGGTTATTTGGAAAGTAGATGTAAGCGGAAATGCTTCTACGTGCTTTGCTATATCCTATATTATAAAGAATGCTGAAGATGTAGAACTAGCCGGCAGTGTTTCTCTGAAAGCTGGAGTAAAAGACAGTGATTTAAGAAACAATAACTCAAGCATTAAATATAAAAAGGGAGATACTGAAGGTAATAGTAAATACTGTTTCAACGGTAAGACTATAAATCTAGGAACAGAAAGTATTAAGTACAAAGTATCCTTCAAAAATAATGGGAATACTACAGCTCACTCACTTAAAGTAGTAGACGAACTGGACCCTACATTAGCTTATATGATTAATAGAAAGATACACGCTATTACTAGTCATCTTGACAACGAGCCGTACTCTTCTTTTGATCTAGTTTATTTGCCAGACGGGCAGAGAACTATTAAAGTTATCACTCACTTCGATGACCTATATCTAGCTTCTGCAGAGCAGGATAAGGATAACTGTGAGGGTTTCATAGACTATGACATACTTATAGACCCTAACGATCTTGTGACAGGAGTAGAAATGTGTAATACGGCTAAAATTTACTTTAGCTATAAGGCTGGCTCTTTTAATGAACCTATCATTACTAATACTGTATGTAGTAACGTGGGAGTGACAGCAGGTATAACCAATAGTGACAACCCTGGCTTGCCTAGCTATAACAAGGACCTGACAATAGGACCTAATCCCGTTTTCAATTTTATCTACTTTAAAAACCAAAGTAATAAAAAATATTCAATCAATATCGTTAACACCTTAGGCCAATCGGTTTCAGATATCAATATTGCTCCTTTCAATGAGAGTAAATTAGATGTAAGAGCATTGGAATCTGGAGTATACTTTATCTATACAGACGGAGTGTTTGCTCAGAAAATTGTGCTACACTAGGTAGCCGCAGCTAAGCATATTATACTTAATTTTAAACCTTCTACTTCTAGCAATGCAGATCCGCACGCCTCTAAAGTAGCTCCCGTAGTTATCACATCATCTAAAAGCAAGACGTGCTTATTTTTTAGCTCTTCTGGTTTTGCGACCCTAAAAATTTCTTTGGCATTGATAAACCGCTCATATCTCTTCTTCTTCGTTTGTGTACCGTTATGCTTTCGACGCACTAGTACGTCTTTTCTTACTCTGAGCCGTGTCACTTCGGATATGCCATCTGCCAATAAATCGCACTGGTTATATCCTCTGAAATTTTGTCTTTTCGCATGTAACGGAACCGGGATTATAAAATCAACTGTAGCATGCAGTTCCATTGTAACAATTTTAGAACCCATTAAAACCCCCATTTCTTTGCCCAAATCTATATTGCCTTTGTACTTTATCTGATGTAGTATTTTTCTTACATCACCAGAGCCATTAAAATTTAGCACGGCAGTAGCAGCTTCAGCATTGAGTCTTCCCCAAAACTTCTTTGCAACCGCGTTATCCTTATAAGCTAACTGCTCAAACTTAGGAAGCGTATACAAACACAAGTCGCACACCTTGTCTTCTTGAAAACTTAGGTAACCATCGCAACAAACACAGAGATTTGGAAAGAGCATCTGACCTATAGAGGCTAATAATTTTTTCATTTAGGGAGTCAATTTGATTGAAATGCAAGACCTTTGCAATTCGTATGTTCGAAAATACAGAAAAAACAGATATAAGCAAACTTGGTGAGTTTGGGCTAATAGAGCACCTTACTAAAAAGTTTGACATACAACATGAGACTACTACAATAGGTCTAGGCGATGATGCGGCGGCTATAGACTGTGCCGATAAGACACAAGTAGTAAGCACGGATCTATTTATAGAAAATATACACTTTGACATAATGTACTCACCTCTAATGCATGTAGGATACAAGTGTATTACCGCGAGCATAAGTGATATCTGTGCTATGAATGCGAAACCAGCACAAGTGCTAGTTTCTATAGCCCTATCTAGCCGATATACACTGGAAGCAGTAGAAGAGCTATACACAGGTATACAGACAGCCTGTAATAACTATAATATAGAATTACTAGGCGGAGACACTAGCAGTTCCGTATCGGGCTTAGTAATAAGCGTGACCGCTATAGGATATGCAGAAAAGAACACACTAGTGAAACGCTCTGGAGCTAAGGCGGGAGATCTTGTTTGTGTAAGTGGAGATCTAGGTGGGGCATATATGGGTTTACAACTTCTCGAAAGAGAGAAGCAAGTATTTTTAGACCAAAAAGATATGCAGCCTGACCTAGAAGGCAAAGATTATGTGGTTGGTAGACAGCTAAGACCAGAAGCTAGGGTAGATATAGTAGAGGCATTTAATGAACTTAAGATTGTGCCTACGTCTCTAATTGATGTGTCCGATGGTGTGTCTAGCGAGTTGTTTCATATCTCTAACCAATCCAATGTCGGTATGAAAATATACGAAGAGAAACTGCCAATAGACCAGCAAACGTATGATACTGCATTAGAATTTAATATACCACCCACTACTGCTGCTATGAATGGTGGAGAAGACTACGAGTTACTCTTCACACTACCACAGGCTCATTATGATAAAATAAAGAACTCGGCGGATATAAGCATTATAGGTTACGTTACAGAACCTCACGAAGGTATAGAGCTTATCACTAAATCAGGAAACCTCGTACCTATAGAGGCACAAGGTTGGGAAAATTTTAAAAAGAACGAAGACTAGATGTTTTTAGCGAGAAGAGCACCCAACTCTTCTACGGAGTGATAACCCGTTTTATCATACACTTCTTTACCGTTCTTATATAACTTTACAAGAGGGATAGCATTGATCTTGAAATGCTTTGACACTTGCATACTCTTGTCTGTATCTACTTTAAGTACCGTTAGTTTATCGCCATATTTCTCTTTCATAGCTTCTATATGCGGAGCCATCATTTTACACGGACCACACCAAGTAGCATGAAAATCTACCAAAACAAAAGCGTTCTCTGTAGTTTCCTTCTTATATCTAGCTAGCGTGAAGCTTTCTTTATCTTCTTTTTTAACTTGTTCTATTGGCAAATCACTTGCTCTCCAACTAGCGATACCTCCGGCAAGATCAAATACCTCATATCCCAAAGCCCTTAGTTGGTCTGCAGCAGTTTTACTTCTGCCGCCAGATTTGCAGTATACTAATACTGCATTTTCTTTGTTCAATGTTGCTGCATTACTTGCAAAATCAGAACTGTTAACATCCATGTTTTGAGCACCAGCGAGATAACCTGTAGTGTACTCTTCTGGAGTTCTCACATCTAATAAAGTATAGTTGCTAGTTGCACTCATTTTTGCATTAAACTCCTGTACTGTAAGAGCTGCATTTTCGTTTTTACTAGTCAATCCGCATGCAGCCATAGATAAAATGGCTAGACCTAAAAACCCTTGTTTCAATTTATTCATTATTTATTTTTAAAAGTTGTTCTATTGTTATTCTGTCGTTGCAAAGTTTAGGAATCTTATGTTGCCCGCCTAATTTTTCCCAATTCTTTAGCCAAGTGTAAAAAGTCTTTGGTTTACTTACCACTATCTCCGGAAACTCAAGCACCATATTGCCTTTTCTTTTAGAAGCATAGTCAGAGTTTACTGCTTGCAGCTCCTTGTCTAACTCAATGGTAAACTGCTCTATAGAATCTGGCATTTTGTAAAACTCAATAAGCCACTGGTGTCTTCCTTTGCTATTTCCCTCTAGATATACGGGTGCCGCAGTAAATTCTGACACCGCACAGTTACATGCTTTTTGAGCAGCTGATATTGCCCGCTCTGCGTTATGTACCATCATCTCTTCTCCAAAGGCATTAATAAAGCTCTTGGTTCTGCCTACTATCTTAAAACGGTATGGGTCTTTGCTAGTGAAGATTATAGTATCCCCTAGCAGATAACGCCACAAGCCCGCATTGGTACTTATAACTACGGCATAAGTCACTCCCATTGCTACCTCAGCAAGCCACTTCGTTTTTGCAGAAGTAGAACCGTATTCACTCATAGGAATAAACTCATAGAATGTGCCATAATCTAACGCCAAGAGCATGTCTTTTCCTTCCTCATCTTGTACTCCTAAAAAGCCCTCCGACGCATTATATGTTTCTCTATAGGTTATTGGCCCTCCTAGTACTTCATCAAACTGATGCTTATACGGCTCAAAATTGACGCCGCCGTGTACGTAAATTTCTAAATTTGGCCATACTTCCAAAATTGTAGAAGCCCCTGTTTTTTTTAGTATACCACGTAATAGTAGCAAAGTCCAAGAGGGTACTCCCGAGATACTAGTTACATTTTCAGTAGATGTTGTGTCAATCATTTTAACCATCTTCTCTTCCCAATCTGGCAAGAGTGCTATGTCCATACTTGGTGTGGCCAAATAGTTTGCTAAAAACGGCATGTTATTCATCATTACAGCACTCAAGTCTCCGTAGTACGAGTTCTCCGTTAACATGTTCACTTGGTGACTCCCTCCTATTATTAATCCTTTCCCTTGAAAAACTTTAGCCTCAGGAGTATGATAATAATACCACGTGAGTACATCTCTGCTACCCCTAAACTGGCATTCTTCTAGTGCTTCATAACTCACAGGAATAAACTTACTCCTGTCAGAAGTAGTACCGCTAGATTTTGCAAACCAATTGATATCGCCTGGCCATAGCACCTTTTGCTCTCCATGCATTACCCTATCTATGTAGGGCTTTATATCATCATAGCTAAAAAGAGGCACACTGTTACGAAACTCATCAATACTATGAACCTCATTCAGTTTAAAATCTCTACCAAAGGATGTTTTTTTTATCTCAACTAACAAGTCATTAAAAACTTGCTCTTGCACTGCAATTCCATTTGTAAAAAAATACTCCATAGTCGGTATCCTCTTTTTGAGATACCAAGACATGAAGGAGTTTACAAATGATAGCATGGGTTTATTCGTTAAGCAATATAATGAAATCTCTTATCAGCAAAAAACTCTTGTCATAGTATGGACCAAGCTGCAAGTTATCCATATTGTCTGCGGGCACGTGGTAGTGGCTATATGCACCCATGAGATAAATGAAAAATGAGGGTATCCCGGCCTCTGTAAAAAAATAATGATCGGAGTTAGCGGCCTTGCCTCTACTATAAACAGCTGGCAAATAATCGTTCTCCGTATTTATTTTTACTAAGTTATCAAAATCATCTTTAAACACGCTTCCATTTACTATGGTCGCCCCTTTCTCGCCACTGCCCATTAAGTCCATGTTAAAAACAAACTTTGTTTTAGCCAATGATATTGCGGGTCCTTTTACATAATTAAGAGAACCAAGCAAGCCAGCTTCTTCTCCCCCAAAAGCAATAAATGCGATGCTGTATTGCTGCGGATTATTTTTGAAATAAGAGGCCATATCTATTAGTATAGCTATACCACTAGCATTATCATTGGCACCATAAAAAATGGCTTCTCCCATTTTTCCCAAATGATCATAGTGACCACAAAAAATGATAAAACTATCTGGGTGCGTGGTTCCCGGCACAAAGCCGAGTACATTTTGAGACTGGTAGTTTTTTATTAATTCTGCTTCTACGTCTACCGATATTTCTGGCTCGTATGGGCTAAAGGCCGATTCCAAGAGCCAAATTTCTGCGGCTTTGTCTTGCTTAGTAGCTACGCTCCAAGTCAGATTTTTTTTAAGAAATACGAGCATAGATCCTTCATTGCATTTCTTAATATTAGCCACGTTATTGGCTACCAATTCATTCTTGCCATCATAAACGCTAATAACCGGCAAGTAGCCCTTTTTAATGGCTTTCTTTACTTTTTTGGCCACCTTGGGAGATGCTAATAAACGAGGTGAGACATAAAACACTTTATATGTTCCTTTAATTGTAGGGCTGCCTGGTGACACCAAATAGTCATACCCTGGTTTCAGTGGCTTGTCGCCAAATGAGATTACTGATTTGAGTATTGTATTTACATCAAGTTGAAAGGGCAAGTTGTAGCTAGCTCCAATTTTACTCAATCCCATCTCAGAAAACTTATCTGAAATGTATGCCGCGGCCAGCGAATCGCCCTTGTTTATATATCCACGTCCAGAAAACTCATCTGAACATAGATCCTCCATTATAAGCTGTGCTGTCTCTCTATTTTGAGCATAGCTAAAAGAGCTTAAAGATAGAAGCCCTACAAGTACGCACACTCTCATTTTTATCAGGATATTCATTAGTTTTGCGAAACTAAATATAAAAAGCAGAACAATGGGAATCAGCAATTTTTTTAAAAACCTATTTGGTAAGGCTAAAGAAGCAACAGACCTCGCTGCAGAAAGCACTAGCAAATTTGCAGAAGAGGCTACTGAAAAAGCTAAACACGCAGGAAGTGCCTTGGCAGACAAGGCAGAAGAGTTTTCTGACAAAGCAAAAAATATGGCAGATGATGCAATAGAGCAAGCTAAAGATTTGTCAGAAGACGCAGTAGAAAAAATAAAACATGTGGCAGAAGATGTAATGGAAAGTGCAGAAGATGCTTTTGAAAAGGTAAAAGATGCCGCTGAGGATGCGGTAGACAAAGCTGAACATATGGCAAGTGATGCTATCAACAAAGTGAAGGAAAAAACGAGCCACATAAAAGAGGATGCAAAAGATGCAACGCAAACTGCTAAAGATGAAGCAAGTGACGTAGTGGACAATGCCGCAGATACTGCTGAGGATGCCACTGGTGAAAAGGTAGACACAGAAAAAGATGCTACAAAAGGCACCGAAAAAACCGCATAACAAATGAACTATTTGCTGATTATAGAATTGGTCAGCGTACTATTCAATCTGCTTTTTCTCTACTTGTACATACTAGAGAAAAAAAGCTGTTGGATATATGGAATACTAGGCTCCCTCACTGGAGCCTTTGTTGTTTACTCTTCTAATCTATATTCCGAAACTCTATTATACCTTTTTTATGCTCTTATGGGCGGTTTTGCCCTTGTAATATGGCATACTAAATCCACGGATACTTTTCTAATAAAAAGCATGAAACCTAAGTCTGTTCTTGGGGTAGTAGTGACGGGAATTCTCCTTGCTCTAGGTTTAGGGTTTGCTATGTCTAATACGGATGCCGATAAGCCATACGTAGATGCTTTGAGCACCATTTTTGGTGTGATAGCTACTTTTTTAGAAATCTATAAATACCATATTGCTTGGAGCTTTTGGATCTCCATTAATATATACTCCATCGGACTCTATATTAGTTCTGATTTGTTTTTTTATGCTGCTCAGAGCATCTTATATACCATCATGTCAATATATGGTTTGGTCGCGTGGCAAAAGAAGCTAAACGCTCAATGATTATTCACCTCATCTCTTTTCTAAGGTTTCTGCTGCCTCAGCATGTTTCTGCCATTACTCTGTGGCCATTTATAGTGTGTAAGCATAAGAAAGACACGACTGACCCTATACTTATAAATCACGAGAGGATACACTTGAGGCAACAAGTAGAACCTCTCGTAATTCCATTTTACGTCATTTA
>DNBZ01000294.1 GCA_003484585.1 Bacteroidota bacterium
CGTCATTTACCTAGCAGAGTACCTCTATTTACTTGTAAAACTTAAAAACCACCAAGCGGCTTATCTGGCTATACGTTTCGAAAAAGAAGCGTACCAAAACGAAACTAACTTGAACTACCTAGACCAGCGAAAGTCTTGGTCTATGTGGCGTTAGCTTTACCTAGAAGTGATACGTTACCTTGGTTTTATATAGATTAGAATCTGCGGTTTGTCTAGGCCCTATTATATACGACTCTATCACCGGCTGTTGAATTTTCCTATAGGTAGAATCTATCCAAGCATTAAGGTCATTATGCGTTTTATATCCTTTGGAATATCCACCTACGTAAGTACACGAAATATTATCTGCCGCTAGCCATGCCGTATCCGAGCCCAAAATCACCTTTCTAGTTATTTGACTCGTCTCGCTAGATGTAGGAATAGCAGCAACTACATTGGCCTTATTATTTACCATATCCCAGGAGTATATGAGTCCTGTAGCTGATCCAATAGCGGCCACTCCTTCTATTTGAGCGTGAGTATATAACTGACTATATCCATTTGCCATAAACAAATCTATTTTGTCCAGTGGCAGCTCATCTGCTCGTATGCCAATGTACGCTCTGCCAAATACTGTAAGATTTTCGATAAGTCTGCTTTGCGATTCTTCATCACTCAAAGTAGATTCGCATTCATACTTTAAGTTTTGTAAGCCAAGCTCTAACTTAAGACCGAGGGGTTGCTTCATAAAATAATTTAATAATCTATGCGGGTAGTCCATTTCAGAAATCATAGACCAGGTTAAAACCGTCTGAGATCCTTGCTCCTTTAGCGTGAAAAGGCCGTGACCTGCACTTTTTTGATTAGTGATGTTTAAATCCATGTCAAAGACTATTTCTTGATTTACTTTTAAGCCTATAACTTGAACCCTCCCAGATTTTAAATCAGGGTTATTAGATTTCCAAGAAAAACCATAGTCGCTACTTCTTACCGACCCATTGTAATTTCTTGTTTGTATGCTATCGATAGCAAACCAAGGGTCCCAATCTTGCCATTTTCTAAGATCTACTAAATATCTGTATACTACTTCTGACTCCTTGTCTATAGTCACCTTACGACTTACTGCCATTTTACTAGGGGCAAACAGAGCTGCAAGTAGTGTTGCCACTACCATAATTAATATAAAATATAGAACACCTTTTAAAACCTTCATGCTTCGTATTTATTAGTCAAATGAACTACCATTATTTTACAACTACAAGCAGCAGCGTGAAGATAATCTCTGAAAAATAAAAGAGTTCAACCGAATTAACTGCAAAAATGCCATAGATTCATAAATTTGCAATATTATAAAACAAGCATATGAAGAAGATATTTTTAAGCTTACTAATAATCCCCGTAGCATTCTTATCTAGTTGCTCGCCTGCTAATAGCAAGGATTCTAAAGTAGAAGAGATGGCTGCACAAGAAGTGGCAGCGGATAAAATAATAGCCGAAGACACTACTGTAATAACAAATAAAATAAACACCGAAAATATGGAAAATGGACTTTATGCCAAAATGAATACTTCGAAAGGAAGTATGTTAATTCAACTTGAGTTTGAAAAAGCTCCTTTAACAGTAGCTAACTTTGTGGGACTTGCAGAGGGAACTATAGAGAACACTCACAAACCATTGGGAGAGCCTTACTACAACGGCATTACTTTTCACAGAGTTATTCCTAATTTTATGATACAAGGTGGCGATCCACAAGGTATGGGAATGGGCGGCCCAGGGTACAAGTTTAAAGATGAGTTTCACCCAGATCTAAAACACTCAGAACCAGGCATGTTGTCTATGGCTAATGCAGGGCCGGGCACTAATGGTAGCCAGTTTTTCTTAACGGTAGCTCCTACGCCTCACTTAGATGGCAGACACGCTATTTTTGGCAAGGTAATAGAAGGGATGAGCGTAGCTTACGATATAGCTGGAGCTCCTAAAGATGGAAGAGATATGCCTACTGACCCTATCTTTATCCTAACCCTTGACATAGTAAGAGTAGGTGACGCTGCAGAAAAATTTGATGCTGCTAAAACTTTTGCTTCATTAAAGTAATGAAGACTGTAGATTCTTATGATTTTGGTGGCAAGCGTGCTTTGGTACGTGTAGATTTTAATGTGCCGCTTAGCGATACTCTTGAAATAACTGATGACAGCCGAATAACTGCTGCTCTACCAACAATTAAAAAGATATTGAGCGATGGAGGTTCTGTAGTACTTATGTCTCACCTTGGTAGACCAAAGAACGGTCCAGAGAACAAATTCTCATTAATTCATCTCGTACCTCTTCTTGAGAAACTCACTAATGCATATGTTGAGTTTTCGAATAATTGTATTGGCGACCAAGCTTTAAGCAAAAGTAAAAACCTAGAGCCTGGTTCTATTCATTTACTGGAAAATCTTAGGTTTCACTATCAAGAAACAGAAGGTGACACAAGCTTTGCTAAAAAACTTGCGGCACATGGCAATATATATGTGAACGATGCCTTTGGCACCGCACACAGAGCACACGCTAGTACAGCTATAGTAGCTCAGTACTTTGAGGATAAGTGTTTTGGCTATCTTATGGCCAAAGAAGTAGCCAATGCTAAAAAGCTAATGAGCAATCCTGAAAGACCATTTACTGCTATAGTAGGAGGTGCCAAGGTGAGCGACAAGATTCTTATCATAGAAAATCTGCTCAACATAGCAGACCACATTATTATAGGTGGTGGTATGGCGTATACTTTCTCTGTGGCTCAGGGTGGCACTATTGGTGACTCTCTTTTCGAAGCTGACAGAGTAGAAAAATGTGCCGAAATATTAGCTAAAGCTACTGAAAAAGGTGTGCACATACACTTACCTGCGGATAATGTATGTGCAGATGCTTTTAGTAATGACGCCAATCAGCAGCTCTGTGCTAGTGGAGAAATACCTGATGGATGGATGGGGCTAGACATAGGAGAGAAGGCTATAGCAGCCTTCTCTGATGTGCTACTCAACTCTAAAACCATACTTTGGAATGGACCGATGGGCGTGTTTGAAATGCCAAGCTACGAAAATGGAACCAAAGCGATAGCTCAAGCTGTAGCAGACGCTACTAAAGCTGGTGCATTCTCACTCATAGGCGGTGGTGATAGCAGTGCTGCGGTAAAGAAGTTCGGTTTTACCGATGACGTAAGCTATGTATCTACAGGCGGTGGTGCTTTACTTGAGTTTTTCGAGGGTAAAGAGCTCCCTGGGATAGTTGCTGTAGAAGGATAGTGAAAACCTGCCTAGGGGCGTATACCAATAAAATATCAAAACGGAATCTCGAAGGGGGTTTCATTTTTTTTAAATGCATTACTAGTATCCTTCTAAGGCTTAAGTTTCATAGAGAATTCTATGACCCAACCCTCTTTCGCTTATCACTTGTGAGATAGTTTTATTACTAAGTTTACTATCTAGCCAGCTTATGACATCAAAGTAGAAAAAAGGACGTTGCTCAAATTTGTTTTGAGCTACAACCACAAGTGCCATACGCAGGTTCTGTAACTCATTTTGAATATTTGCCTCTGGTAACCGAGCACATATTCGAAGGAAATTCATGATTTCTTTCTGAAATGCATTCAGCTGCTTATTTCTTGCTAAGTAGCTATAAACACTCCTGATGTTTTCATAAATATAGACATCCTCTCTCAACTCAAATAAAGAAGTCAATTTAAGAATTCTAGCAAATGTTTGTAAATCTGAGCGACCCGTTATAGCCTTAGAAAAAATAATTTTATCCAAAAATTGAATACAACTATTGAAATCACCTTGACCAAAATAGACACAAGCTGCTTTGTAGTTTATTCCATTAATAAAACTTGCATCTAACTGTCTATTATAGAAATCCAACGCCTTTCTGTGGGAATTAAGCACCTCTATTGCACCTTCAAAATCACCCTTAACAATATGAAAATTTAGCGTGTGAGTAAGCAAGTACTTGAACTGAATAACTTCAAGCAATTTTCTGTTTTGCAAGCTTGGCTTAAAGACTATGCCTTTAAATTCTTGAATTAGTAATCGATATTTCTCTCCTGCATTTAGTCTAAATAGACACAGTAACTGGTAGTTAAGCAACTTTAAATATACCTCTTCATAGTAAGACTGCAATTTTTCGCGTTTGTAAATATGAACTAGAGTCGTGGCATATTTATATGCTAAAATAAAGTTTCGCTGTATATAGTGATATTGGTATAACAGTCGATTATATACGATTTTGTCATACAGTGAGAGTTCGGAGTAATTGATTGAATCCACTACAGACTTGGTTTGAGCCTCAATTGTTTTATACTCATCTAAATCTCTACTAAACCTTTTGGTTAAATAAAATTTACGTAGATGAAGGTATTCTCTCTTTAATGAGGCAGTAAATGGTTGCACCTCATCACTAAACATATATTGACCAATAGCCTCCTCGCCTGCTAGTATTTCAAAATAATAGGACTCTTCATCTACTAACACAGCATTACTCAATAAGCTATTGTTTGCCTTGTACTCCAATGCCTTATAACGCCACTTGTTAGCTTGTTCAGCAAGATTTAGACCCTTTAGGATAGAATAGTTTTTGATCATTGATCTGTAAACATCAAAAGGAGTCTCTGTTTGAATGTGTTTTAAATGATCTAGAATTTTGACATACAGTTCGTTTTGAATATTTGCCACTTGACTCGTCTTAATATTAGTAAGGGAGGATTTCACTTGTGCATAGTCTCTCTTGCCATCCCTTAGTATAGCAAAATATAATTGAACATAGAGATAATCACAAAATGGAGGATATGACCATTTGCGTGATAAGAATAGTCTCTGTGATTTATTCAAAGCATAGACTAACTCAACAAGGCTGTTTTTTGATTTATAATTCATATAAATTTATATGCAAACTGCTTATTACAAACTATTTATAATATTATTATTACTTTATATATCGTAATTATAACAGATTTATTAGTGCAGCAATATAATTAAAAGAACGCTATTCGTAGACTTAAACATGTCACGCATCAGATCAATAATAAAAGGTTCGGGTCACTATCTGCCATCTCTGCTAGTGAAAAATAGCTCTTTTGAAAAGAACACCTTTCACAACGAAGACGGCACTCTCTTTCCCTCTAGTAGTTCGGAGATAATTCAAAAATTTCATACCATCACCGGAATAAAGGAACGTAGATACTTAACCGAGGATCTGCAGTCTTCTGATATGGCAGCTATTGCTTCTGAAAAAGCAATATTAGATTCGGGAATAGATAGAGAGTCTATAGATCACATTATTATAGCACATAATTTTGGAGATATACAATCGGATAAATCAATACCTGAGATGATGCCCAGCTTAGGGGCTAAGGTTAAAAATAAGTTGGGGATTAAGAATCCCAATTGCGTTTGTTATGATATAATTTTTGGTTGCCCGGGATGGGTTCAGGCTATGATACAGGCTGATGTATATATCAAAAGCGGTTATGCTAAAACCTGCTTAGTGGTAGGTACAGAAAGCTTGTCAAGAATGGTAGATGCTACGGATAGAGATGCTATGATTTTTTCTGATGGTGCAGGTGCAGTAATAGTCACGGCCCTAGAGTCTGACAAAGAGGTAGGAATAATAAATCATAGCAGCGTAACCCACGCTGCACAAGACCTTAATTACTTAGCTATGGGCGGCAGCAATAAACAAGGAGACAACGACAACCTGTATATCAAAATGAACGGTAGAAAAATATACAACTACGCCTTACTAGAAGTCCCCAAAGCCATAAAATCCTGTCTTGACAAAGACGAATTAGTTATAGATGATATTGATAAAATACTAATTCATCAAGCCAACGAAAAAATGGATGTTGCCATCGGGAATAGGTTATATTCACTATACGGTTATGAGGAGATGCCAAAAAATAAAATGCCTATGATTATTGATAAAATGGGCAATAACTCTGTGGCGACCGTGCCTATTCTTTATGATATGATAGATAAGGGTCTTTTACAAAATCATACATTTAAGTCAAATGAACTTATTATAATGGCATCTGTTGGTGCAGGTATGAGCATAAACGCATTTACCTACAGACTTCCTTAACGGTATTCATGAAAGATATATTTGGAATACATGACATAGCCTTTAAGGCACCTTCTTTATATCTGCCTATCAAAGATCTCGCTATAGCAAGGAACATAGATCCTGCTAAGTTAATTCATGGACTGGGTCTGAAAAAAATGTCGGTGTGTGATGTAGACGAAGATATTATTACCCTAGCGGCAAGCTCTGTTATACAACTATTAGAACAAAACCCAGAGCTAAAACCGGATAAAATTGGGCGGATATATGTCGGTACGGAAAGCAGTATAGACGGTTCTAAGCCCATAGGAACTTATGTTCACGAACTAGTTCGTCAATATTATGAAAGAAGGGGAATCGATACCATTGGCATTAATCACATAGACGTGGTAGACATGACCTTTGCCTGCATTGGAGCAGTAGATGCCATGCACAACTCACTATACTACCTGTATGCTAACCCTGACAAAGTGGCTATAGTAGTAGCTGCGGATATAGCCAACTACGACCTAGACTCACCTGGGGAATATACACAGGGGGCAGGTGCCGCTGCAGTTTTATTGTCTAAAGACCCTTCGTTGATTTCACTGTCTGACAAATGGGGCATTTCTGTTAAAAACGAACACGACTTTTTTAAACCAATTCGATATAAAAAAGTCAACGGAGAATTGCTAGAGATTCATGACGAGAAACCTATTTTTGACGGGCAGCTTTCTAACTCTGTATATCAAAACAGAATAACAGAGGCTTGGGAACACTTCCGTACAGAGGAGCTTATAGGCAACTACGACCAGCTTATTTTTCACTTGCCTTATGCATATCACGGTAGGAGAATAATAACACCTCTGCTACAGCAGGAATTAGAAACGGAAGGCACTTTTGACGCTATCTGTACGGAGAATGATATAGACCCTAAGGATGAGCAAGTATCGCGTCTTTTTTCTAAGACGCCCTATTACAAAAACTGGGTAAAGACCACTATAGCAGAAGGAGATAAACTGTCTTCGGATATGGGAAACTTATATACAGCTAGTATCTTTTTGAGTCTGGTAAGCTATTGTCTCTCAGATGCTGTACAAACGGACAAAGAGTTACTCTTCTTTGCCTATGGCAGTGGTTCTAAGGCCAAAGTATTTGCGGGCAAAATTCAAGCACAATGTCGAACTAAAGCAGAGTCTTGGCATATAGACAAAAACCTTGCAGATAGGGTAAGAATTACTTTTGATGAGTATATCTCGTTGCGTAAAAAGGAACTCAAAACGCCCTTAGCAAAGACAAATGTTATTGTGCAAGAATCTTCTGGAATTACACCAACCAACAAATTTGAACGTACGTACGTGCTAAAAGCCTTAGTTCTTTAAGCGTACTTATAGCTTCTTGGCCAACAAAATAACTCCCGCACCCGCAAAACTCTTTAGCACTGCTCCCGGAAGTATATCTACAAGTGTTTCTAATCCTTTGCTAAACGAGCCTAAATAGTAGGCAATCCACATAACGCCTATTAAAGTAATTATTAAGTGTATCTGAACAAAGTAGCCTAAAACCGGCAAAAATCTATTGCCCATTGGCCTATAAACAAAAGCCGTTACGACAAACCCAACAAAAAAACCCATTGGCCAAGAACTGAAATAGGCCCAACCTAATCCTCCATTGAAAACGGCAAGCCCCACAATGCCTAGTCCCAGATAAACTATAATAAGGAGGAATCTCCAGCGTATGGATAAATAGTAATACGCCAATCCTAAAAACAAAGTCTGTAGCGTGAAGGAAACCGAGCCTCCCAAATCAAGATCTATCTTGGCTCCAAAGATGACAAGTAACAAAAAAGCACCCGCTATTAGCGAGTGCTTTACTATATTGTTTAATTTGTTTTTACTTCTTAGTGTCAGCATATCCAAACACTTTTTTAAGCAAGTCTGTGGTACGAGCTACTGGATTAGCTCTTATCTTGTCTTCTTCTTGTTTTATTTGGCTAAACAAGGCTGTCATTGCTTTGTCCGTCACGTAATCATTAAGGTCAGTCTCTACATTTTTACCCGTTACTATGTTATACGCATTGGTAACCTTAGTCCAAGGATCATTGATATTCACCTTCTCAAGCGACTTAGTAATTACCGGTGTGAATTTGCTTTTTAAACTGCTAGAAGTAGCTCTTTGTAAATAAGCCGTTCCAGCACCTTCCCCGCCAGTCACTATACCTATAGCATCACTTATGCTCATAAATGTAATAGCTTT